>DYSO01000169.1 GCA_020718225.1 Draconibacterium orientale
CTTGCCGCATGATTGGCGACAACATGTTGGTAAGTTTTGTCTTTAAAGCTCCTATGGTCATGGTGTTGTAACTGCCACAGGGAGAACTTTTCCGTTGAAATACAGATGGCCGGTAAGGGCAAAATCGGCAATAAAATGGCCCATCTCTGCCGGACTGAGCGCAGCCTTTACTCCCGGGAAAGCGGTGGTGAACATCTCTGTCTGGACCGAACCCAATGCCAGGCAATTTACATGAATCTCCCTTGATGCAAGCTCTTCTGCCAGAATTTCGGTAAAAACGTGCAGCGCCCCCTTACTTGAAGAGTAAGCGGAAAGGCCTTTATACTTTTTACTCCCCTGAATTCCCCCCATGCTGCCGATGTTCACAATATGGCCCCCTTTGTTCATCATGGGGAGCAATGCCTGTGTGAAAAAAAACGGGCTCTTGATATTTACGTTATAAATCTCATCGAAATCCGACAGGGTAAGTTTTTCATATGGTTTGTTGATAAGCCTTCCGGCATTATGAATCACCACATCGCAGCGAGGAATGATGGTCTCGATGCGCTGGATTATGAAAGGATAAAAATCGAATTGGCCCTGGTCAAATTCATAGGGTGTGACATGAGAACCAGGATGGGTGGCAGAACATTCTTTGGCTAACATTTCGAGCGCTTTCCCATTGCGGGAAATGGCTATAATGTGGTTCGCCTTGTTTTTTGACAGGGACTTGACAACCTCCTTGCCAACACCCTTGCCCGCCCCTGTAACGATAATATTCATATGAAACTGATTTTTTTTAGTTTGCGTTAACAATGGATGAAAGTGGGATTCAAAGATAATCAACTTTCATCATAGGATCCATTTTTTTCAATTCCCGGGCATCCACCGACCGGGAAAAATAAAGGTGAACCCGGAAAACCTATTAAAAAAACATCGATCTTTGCAAAAATTTTTGTACCTTTAGCGTTTATAGAAATCAAAAATCCCCATAAAGCTATGAAAAAAATTGTCCCTTTTTTCTTATTCCCGCTGTTGGCTTTGAATGTTTTTGCCCAGGACCGTGACCAGGTTTCACCTCCGATCATCGATTATCCCGTTTATTTTGATATTTCACCCCCATTGCGGGATATGATTCAGGAAAAACCCAAACCCGTGGATAAATCATGGAAAAGCGTCGCGGTTAAGAATTATTTCAACATCCGGGAAGACCCCAATCAACCTCAGGTTTATCCTGATTTTTCAGATCCGGGGTTGCAGACCGTTCTGGGACCATTAACGACCGATACCACCCTCCAGAACTTCAGCGGACTGGGAAATGTGAATGGCTCTGTACCACCCGATACAGATGGCGATGTAGGACCAAACCATTATTTCCAGGTGGTCAATACATCCTATGCAATTTACAATAAAACCGGTTCAAAATTAATGGGCCCCCTGGCCAGTAGTTCCATCTGGTCAGGCATGCCAAATAATATCAATTCGGGCGATGCCATTGTGTTGTATGATGAACAGGCCGACCGTTGGCTCTTTTCACAGTTTTCCCTACCCAGCGGCACTACCCATTATATGATGATTGCGGTATCCCAGACACCCGATCCGATGGGCTCCTGGTACCGTTATCAATATTCTTTCAGTCAGATGCCTGACTATCCGAAATTCGGGATCTGGCAGGACGGATATTATATGTCGGCCAACAGATTTACCATCAGTACAGGACAATTTGCCGGTGTTGGCGTTTATTCTTACGACCGCGCTGCCATGTTGGCCGGATCGGCTACCGCTACCCGGATTTCATTTACTTTCGGCTCCGGAGCAGAAGTCTATAGCGCCTTACCTGCCGATTGTGACGGTGTTTTCCCGCCTGCCGGAACCCCCGGCTATTTTGCCTATATCGTCAATAGCGGGACCCAGCATCTGGGGATTTATGAATTTCATGCCGATTTTGTTACTCCGGGAAATTCGACAATTACGAAAAAACCCAACTTAAATGTCACCGCTTTCCAATATTTTACAGGAACCCAGGGCGTTCCCCAGCTGGGTTCGAACCGGTTGTTGGACCCCATGTCAGACCGGCTGATGAACCGCCTGCAATACCGGCGTATCAATTGCCATGGATCGATGGTGGTCAACCATACCATTAAAACTAATTCCGGCACAGCAGGTATCCGCTGGTATGAACTTCAGAAATCCACGGGCGACTGGACATTGTATCAACAGAGTACCTATGCCCCGGCAGATGGGAGATACCGTTGGATGGGCAGTATAGCACAGGATTCATCCGGAAATATGGCACTGGGGTTCTCCATTGCTGGCACTACAACCTATCCCTCTATTGGTTATACCGGACGGTTGGGAAGCGACGCCTTAAGCCAGATGACCATAGCTGAACGCCGAATTGCCAATGGAACGGGCTCACAAACCGGAATATGGGATGGAAGAAGCCGCTGGGGCGACTACAGCTCCATGCGGGTTGACCCTGCCAACCCGACAACCTTCTGGTATACCCAGGAATATTATATCACTACCTCAAACAGCGATTGGGTTACCCAGATTGCCTCCTTCTCTTTCGAAGATGTATTTTCTTCATTCACAACCGCTTATCCCGTAAAACTTTGTGCAGGTGATTCCTCCCAACTGAATGTATTTGCATTCGGAGGCTCCGGAAATTATTCCTATTCATGGAATTCAACACCACCGGGATTCACCTCTTCCCTGCAAAATCCCAAAGTGGGCCCCGATACAACGACAATCTATCATGTTGCTATTACAGATGGCGCCCAGATCAGATACGATTCTACCTTCGTCATGGTACAGCTTCGGCAGACTGTCTTTGCAGGGAACGATACCATTGTGAACAAATTTGTGGATACCCTTTTCCTCCATGGCGTTGCTGAAAACTATCGCCTGATCGGATGGGTAACCACCGGCGATGGTTCTTTTACCAACCCTTCCACACTGATTACTACCTATATTCCTGGAAATAACGATCGTAACAGTGGTGGGGTGGACCTTAAACTTGTTGCCCTCCCCGTTGCTCCATGCACAGGAAATATAATCAGTACCAAACACGTGACCTTCGACGAATTTGTTGCCATCACTGAACCAGGTAACCTTTCGCCAGGATTGACACTTCAACCCAATCCTGCCCGGGAAAACCTCACAATCATTATCTCCGGGGCCCAAAATCAAAAGGTACAGTTAACCATCTTCGATATCGCCGGAAAGGTTAAATATACTGAAAATACCTTTGTTACCGATAATAATAGCGTCCGGCAATTGAATTTATCGAACTACCCAAAAGGGGTTTACATGGTTCAGCTAAAAACCGATCAGCATCTGAAAACAGAAAAACTGATTGTTCAGTAGCAAAACGTTTCCGGGATATATCGGTTTTTAACCAAAAATATTCCATACCTTTGTCTTTGTTTCGAAGATTTGGAAAAGTTCTTAAAAATAGATTTTGGTTCTTCAGGGCAGGGTGAAATTCCCGACCGGCGGTAAAGTCCGCGACTCCAGATCAATCTGACGATTGTCTGTTTATCTGGAATGAGCCGTTGAAACTACGGCACCGACAGTAAAGTCTGGATGGAAGAAGAATTTTATTTATCATGATATTGTCTCATTGTAAATAGGATAAGGCCCTGTTGCTATTGCTTCGGGCCTTTTTTTTATGGTTAGAGGCATAAACCAAAGTTTTTGATTCACAATAAAATTGGACGCTTGCCAATTTTTGAATGAGGTTGATGTTTTTATTAATCATGGGATCGTGACTACAGACGAAAAATATATGAAAAGGGCCATTGTCCTGGCTCAGAAAGGCTCCGGATGGGTGAACCCAAATCCCATGGTAGGCGCTGTTGTTGTTAAAAACAGTCACATTATCGGAGAAGGTTTTCACGAATATTTTGGCGCTCCCCACGCAGAGGTGAATGCTTTAAAGGAGTTGAACTGGCGGGACCAGCCGGAGTTGCTCCACAATGCTACCTTGTATGTTAACCTGGAACCCTGTTCCCATCAGGGGAAAACACCTCCCTGTACCCATTTGATCGCAGAAAGTGGCATCCGCAGGGTTGTCATCGGAATGACCGATCCGAACCCACTGGTTAATGGTAAAGGGATCGAATTCCTTCAATCCCGCCACATCATAGTTGATGTTGGAATTCTGGGAGCCAGGGCCCGTAAACTCAACGAGGTTTTTATTAAATACATCTCCACGGGCCGGCCTTTCGTAATTTTAAAAACGGCCATGACCCTCGATGGTAAAATTGCTACCGTCAATAATGCTTCTCGGTGGATTACAGGAGCGGCTTCCAGGAAAATGGTGCATCTGATGCGGCAACAACTAACCGCTGTCATGGTTGGGGTCGATACCGTGATTTCTGATGATCCCCGCCTCGACATCCGGTTGAAACCCGGGAGAGGGAACCCGATGTTGGCGCCTGATCAACCCGTCGGAAAACAAAAACGGTTCTCTGCAAAGAATAACGACCCGGATTCAATCTACTCCTGGAAACATCCCATAAAAATTATTGCCGATTCCCATGCGCGTATCCCGCTTCATGCCAGGGTATTGACTATCAATCCGCAGCTTACCATTTTAGCGACAACGGAAGCCGCCCCGAAAAATAAACTTCACGACATCGAACGATTGGGGGCCCAGGTACTGGTCTGCCCTCAAACAGAGGGCCGGGTTGACCTTCCTTTTTTAATGGAATCCCTGGGTGTTATGGGAATCGACAGCATTATGATTGAAGGAGGGAGTACCCTCGCATTTTCGGCATTGAGCGAGGGCGTTGTTGATAAAGTGGTTAGTTTTATTGCACCGAAAATCCTCGGAGGGAGCAAAGCCCCAACCCCGGTCGGAGGGGCAGGGATCAAGGTTATGGAAAATGCATTGCCGTTGTTCGAAGTCAGTTACAGGAAAGCCGGTGACGACATTGTGGTGGAAGGATATCTGGGAGGAATGACCAATGACTAATGACCAATGATGATTTCTGATTTTAATGTCAGTGTTGTTATGAGAATTCGTGAGTTATAATTTTCAGTGTTTGGTTTTTAAATGAGAGTTGGAGATGTTTACAGGAATTGTTGAAGAGACAGGGTTGATAAAATCCATCCGGAATGCCGGAGACTCTTCTCAATGGACGGTTGGCGCCGGTAAAGTGTTGGAGGGTTTGAACATTGGCGACAGCATCAATACCAATGGGGTTTGTCTTACGGTTACTGCTTTTTCAGCCGATACCTTCACCGCCGATATCATGCCGGAAACCATACGGCGTAGTACGTTTCGTGACATGAGGCCCGGCTCCGGGGTGAACCTTGAGCGCGCATTGCGGTTTTCTGACCGGCTTGGCGGTCACCTTCTCAGCGGTCACATCGATGGCACCGGAAAGATTGATAAACGATGGAAGGAAGATAATTCAATTTGGTTTCACATTTCCGCAGGAATTCCCATCCTGCATTACATTGTTGAAAAAGGCTCCGTGGCAATCGACGGGATCAGCCTGACTGTGGCAGCGGTTGATGAGCGTTCGTTCAGGGTTTCTGTTATCCCGCATACCGCCGTCATGACCACATTAAGCGATAAAAAACCAGGCGATATGGTGAACATTGAATGTGACCTGTTTGCCAAGTATATCGAAAAATTCGTCCAAAATGATCATCCCGGAGGGGGAATTAACAGAGATTATCTGGAAAAATTTGGATTTTGAAGCATTTATAAATCGAGGGATGACTTTTACTAAGATCGTTAAAAATGAAAAGTTACAAATTTAATACTGTTGAGGAGGCCATTGAGGATATCCGAAAAGGTAAGATGTTGGTTGTGGTTGATGATGAGGATCGTGAGAATGAGGGGGATTTGGTGATTGGAGCGGAGAAAGTAACCCCTGCCATCATTAACTTCATGGCCAAGCACGGGGGTGGCCTGATTTGCCTGCCCATTGTCCGTGACCGTCTGGAAGAGTTGAACATCGAACGGATGGTTGTAAAGAATACCGATCCCAACCGTACTGCTTTTACGGTTTCGGTCGATGCGATTGAATGTTCTACCGGGATTTCTGCCTATGAACGATCGCTGACAATAAAAAGATTGATTGACAACCAGACCAAGGCCCGTGATTTTACACGCCCCGGCCATATTTTCCCCATTGAGTATAAAGAGGGCGGCGTTTTGGTTAGGGCCGGTCATACCGAAGCATCGGTTGACCTGGCCAAGCTTGCCGGTCTCTACCCGGCAGGGGTTATCTGTGAGATTATGAACGAGGATGGTTCTATGGCCCGTGTTCCGGAACTCATGGATTACGTGCAACAACACAAGCTCAGGATCATTACCATTGCTGCCCTGATCGA
>DYSO01000034.1 GCA_020718225.1 Draconibacterium orientale
ACGAAGGCATTCGTCGCAGTTGGTTTTTTCCAGGGCGCCTATCACCGATCCCCTGGGAGGTAATTCAGCGCCGGACACGATGGCTGTAAAAACTTCGATAAGGCGTTCGCTTTGCGGGGGGCAACCCGGAATAAAATAATCTACATCCACTACCTGGTTTAAAGTATAAACATCGTTAAAGAATTCCGGGATTTCAAGGGTTCCCTCTTTTACATTAAATTCTTTGACAGGTCTTATTTTTTCGGGGTTTACGGTTGATTCGCATGTTTCGTAAACCCGTTTGAATATCTCTTCCTTTGAATGGAAATTGGCCAGGCCGGGAATTCCTCCCATATAAGAACAAGATCCGTAGGCTACCAATATTTTCGATTTTTTTCTTAACACCTCGGCCATGTGTTTATTTTCGCTGTTTCTGACCGCCCCGTTGAAGAGTGTCAGATCAATGGACTGGTCGGCCATGGCTTCCACATCTTTATATTTTATATCCATGGCGATGGGCCAGAAAACCAGGTCGGCAGCTGCAACGATATCCAGAAGTTTTTCGTGGGTGTCGAGAACCGATACGCAGCATCCGCCACAAGCCGATGCCCAATAAACGGCGAGTTTGATTTTGGGTTTTGGATTGGATGAGTCGGGAGGCATGTTTTATTGTTTTAGATGTTGAACTTCGAGTGATTGTTTGATTTTAACGGGCCCGAGCAGGAGGAGTGTTTTGGTCATGTTATTGACCAGTTCTGCAAATTGCTGACCTTCGCTGGCGCTGATCCATTCAAGTTGCAGCCGTTCCTTTTCAATGCCCATCTGGATGGTATATTTCTGGATCAGTTTAAACCGGCGCAGGCATTTATAGTTGCCTTCGTGGTAATGGCAATCGCCGGGATGGCAACCGCAAATCAGCACTCCGTCTGCCCCTTGTTGAAATGCTTTAAGTACAAAAGTCGGTTCAATTCTTCCTGAACACATAACCCTGATGATCCGGATGTTGGGTGCATAGCGCAGACGCGAGGTCCCGGCAAGGTCAGCTCCGGTATAGGCACACCAGTTACAAAGGAAAGAGACGATGGTTGGTCTGTAGTTCATAGTTATGCTCCTTTAAATGACATTGACATGATTCCTTCAATTTCGGCCAGTATTTGTTTATCGGTGAAATGTTTGCTGGAAATGGCGCCGGTTGGACAGGCAGACCCACAGGTCCCACATCCTTTACAAAGAACTTCATTGACTTCTGATACCCGTTTTTCCTGGTTATAGGAAATCGCCCCATAAGGGCATACCCTGACACATGTTTGACAGCCACAGCACAGGTTTTCGTTGACACAGGCGGTGGTCACTTCCACTGCCACCGAGCCCTGGGCAATGGTTGCCAGTATCCGGGCCGCGGCTGCCCGTGCCTGCGCCACAGAATCGGGAATATCTTTCGGGCCCTGACAGGTGCCAACGATAAATACCCCTCCTGTGGTGGTTGCAACCGGATCGAGTTTCGGGTGTTTTTCGATAAAGAACTGGTTTCCGCATAAACTTACCCCGATGGCCCGAACAACCTCTTTGACATTATCATGGGCTTCCATATTTACCATAAGAATCACCATGTCGACAGGCACTTCAATAGATTCACCGGATAATTTTTCATTCATTTCGATGATCATATTGCAATTGTCGTTTTTGTTAGCATGCCGGATGACAGGCAGGGCTTCCTGCTGGTCATACATCAGAAAAATGATTTGCTTGTGGGTTGTGAGTGCATAAAATTCTTCATGCCCTTTACCATAGGCCCTCATATCGGCATAGATTTCAAAAATATTGGCAGAAGGCAGGCAGGCCCGGATTTCGTGGACATATTTAAGCGCAGCCATGCAGCATGTTCGTGAACAATAGGGATGATATTTTTTATTCCGGCTGCCAACACAATGGATAATGGCAATATTTCTGGGTTCTTTCCCATATTTTGTAAGTATGTTCCCTTTGGATAACATTTCTTCGAATTCCAGGGAGGTGATTACGTCAGGGAAGCGGCCATATCCATATTCTTCAATTTTGGAAGGGTCAAAGGGTTTCAATCCGACTGCTGCAATGATATTTCCGAATTTCAGTTCGATGTTTTCATTTTCAGCCATCTGCACTGTCGATTTAAAATTTCCAATATATCCTGTCACATCCCGGATTTCGGTATTCAGGAATACTTCAATATTCGGATGGTTTTCAGTACCCTGGATAAAAGGTTGGATGAGTTGTTGTGCACTGGACAGGTGTGGGAAAGTAAGGTCTAATTTTGCGACCTGTCCACCGAGTTGATTGGTTTTTTCAATCAGGAAAACTTTTTTTCCGGCATTGGCAATTTCCAAAGCAGCAGCCATTCCTGATATTCCTCCACCGATCACCAGGGTAGCCGGGTCAACAGTCACAGAGCGTTTTTGGAGTGGTTCATGGTATTTTACGCGCTGGATGGCTGCCACAATCAGGTCGAGGGCTTTGGATGTTGCTTCGACACGGTCGGTATGTACCCAGGAATCCTGTTCCCGGATGTTTGCCATTTCAAAAAGATAGGGGTTAATGCCGGCTTTTTCAACGGCATTCCGGAAGGTGAGTTCATGGATTCGCGGAGAACATGCAGCTACAACCACGCGGTTTAGCTTGTGCCCATGAATGTCTTTAATGATGAGTTCCTGTCCGGGATCGGAACACATGTATTTGTAATTTTTGGCAATTACCACGTGGGTAAGTTTGCTGACTTCATCGGCCACTTTTTCAACATCGACCATTTTTGAGATGTTGGTGCCGCACCAGCACACGTACACGCCTATTCTGGGTTCTTCCATGGAGTTTGTTTTTGAATATCTGACGGATATCAATTATTTGGGCACTGCATGTTTTTTCAGTTGTGTAAAATAGACAGCAAACGGGCGGTATGCCAGATGCGACCATTTTGAAAAGGGTACTTCGATGAGGATCATGGGTACCAGGACTGCCATATGTGCGATATAAGAGATAAAGGTTGCCATGGGCATGCCGTTGATCCTGAAGATATGGATCAGTATCCCGGTAATGACCGTAAGGGTTAGCATGATCAGGAACAGCCAGTCGCTGATGTGTGAGAACTGGAATTTAACATCTTTTTTTCTGAAGCGTCCAATGATGGCTACCGTGAGGCCAAACAAAAGCCCGAAGGTCGCATAATAGCCGAGCCATCGTTGAGGATCCCATACCGGTAATATCTCTTCGGTTTGAAACCAGGGGAGGTAAACGACAATAACAATAAACATTATGGTATAACCCGACATAAGAAACCAGTGTGAGAGCCAGTAGCGTTTATCATCGCATTTTGAGAATTTTGGCTGAACGGCAAAATTAAAAATCAGGAGCCAGAATTCCCTGATGTGAACCCATAAGGAAACTTTGGTTTTACTGTTTTTCCAGATGATTTTATAATACATTCTGATGATGTTTGAAATGAGCAGGGAGGCAACGATTAATGCCATGATCCAATCGAATGCTTCGACTATCGGGATGGGGGCAAAGGAATTGACTTTGACCCCACCTTCGGGTGTAAGTTCAGCAGTGTATTGATATCCAAAGGAGGGTAAAACGACCAGGAAAGAAATTACCACAAGTATAGCAAAGAAAAGGATCCATGCCAGTTCCCATACTTCGGATGTGTAAAACTTTTTGGATAACCCGGTCCAGTCGTAGGTGGATGTCAGATACCGTCGCAGCGACATCATCAATTCGCCGGGATTGGCGTCGCGGGGGCAGGTTTTGGTACAATCGCCGCAGTAATAGCACAGCCAGGGTTCGACGCTGGATTCCAATTGGCTTTCAAGCCCCATTTGCATCAACCTGATTTTCTTCCGGGGGAAGAGGAACCCCTCTTCCGACAGCGGGCAGATGGCGGTACATGTACCACAGTGGTAGCATGCATTCCAGTCGCCGATACCAAACCGGACAAGTTCGTTTCTCAGATCTGGGTTTAAGCGGACACTCATAAACAATCCTCCTTATTAAATGACTGGTGAAAGTTCATTGATTCTTTTTTCAATTTCCGATAATGTGAGGCTGGAGATATCTTTTGAAACTTTTCCCCTGAGAATAGACTGGATGACCCGGGCGGCTGCAGCGGCGCCCTGGGCCACTGAATCGGGTATGTCTTTTGGCCCCTGGCAGGCGCCTGCGATCATGATTCCACCCCTGAAAGTTCCGGTTGGATCGGTATTGTAGTTGGCTTCTTCAAACCATCCGCATTCGGTGGTAGGAATGCCCAACATCTGGCCGATCTTTTTATTATCATCGCCGGGTTCAAGGCCTGTTGAGAGAATGACCATATCGACGGTGTTTTCAATCAGGGTTGAATTCAGGATATCTTCGCCCCGTATCAGCAGTTTGCCGTTTTTTTCCTCCACTTTGGCTGTTTTCCCCCGAATGATGGAAACGCCCTCCTCTTTGATCCGTTCGTAAAACTCTTCATATCCTTTTCCGAACGAGCGCATGTCGATAAAGTATTCGAAAACCTCCGCTTCCGGCAATTTGTCAAGGATCAGGTGGGCAAATTTCAGTGAGTACATACAACAGACACGGGAACAATATTTATTATAGTTTTTATCCCGGCTTCCGACACAATGGATAATGGCGAGTTTTTCCGGTTTTTCAGTTTCTGTTGTGAACACCCAGTTTCCTTTCTTATCCTGGCTTCGATAGTGGATATTACCGCCAGTAGGGCCGGATGCATTCAAAATGCGCTCAAACTCTAAAGCATTGAGAACGTTGGGAAATTTTCCATAACCGTACTGTTCCATCTTCCCCGCATCGAAAGTTTTGTAACCTGTTGCCACGATGATATTGCCAACATTCAGTATCACCTCCTTATCCTGTTCGTCAAGGTTGATGCAATCGGGAACCGGACATGCTTTAACGCAGGCTTTACATTTGCCTGTTTTCAAGTAAATGCATGTCTCTGCATCGACCAGGTATTTATTTGGGACCGCTTGCGGAAAGGGAATGTAAATGGCTTTTCTCATCGTGGTGCCGGCATCGAATTCACTGGGGGCGGTAGCCGGACATTTTTCGGCGCAGGTGCCACATCCGATGCAGGTTGAAACATTTACTTTTCTTGCCTTCTGGAGTATCCTTACCGAGAAATTTCCCGCTTCACCCTGAACTTCCTGAACTTGGCAATAGGTCATAAGCCGGATGCTTGGATGCTGGTTAACTTCAACCATTTTTGGGGTCAGGATACAGGCTGCACAGTCGAGGGTTGGGAAAGTTTTGTCGAAGGTTGCCATCTTCCCCCCGATCGTACCCGTTTTTTCCAAAAGGTAAACAAGGTTATTGCTGCCTGCAATTTCGAGGGCAGCCTGAATTCCCGAAATTCCGGCCCCGATGATCAGGGTGGCAGGGTTTACAGGTACATCTTCCGGGACCGCTGCAATTTCATATGGAATATCTTTTATTGCACAAAGAATCAGCGCTTTTGCCCTTTCCATGTCTTTTCCTGTCCGGATTCCGTATTTATTGAAAGATACAAGCACGAGCGATTGCGGGCTTCTTCCTGAAACCGTCAGTGCTTTGGAAAAAAGGGCTTTCACAGTGCCAGGCAGGGAGCCTGCAATGATGATCCGGTTCAGGTTATGGTTTTCGATCTTCTTCCGGATTGACTCTTCATTCCAGCTAAAATCAGAATAATACCAGATATTTACAATTTCGGGAAATGGCTCAACATACCTTGCCAACGCTGTATAATCGATGGGGCCATCCATTGACTCTGGTAAATTATAAAAGAAAAAACCGATTGAATCCTTTTGGTCCATGTTCTTGTTAATTTATTAACAAAATACGTTAATTAAATTGCTTTAAAAAATGACAATGGTCATTTTTTAAAGCAATTATCAACTTTTTCTGTAAAAGTGTATGATCAACCGGTAATATTGGCTATCTTCCTTAAGCCGTAGATATTGGACAGGAATATTTTTCTTCCTTTTATCTCGATCAGTTTTGATTCCTTAAACTCAGAGAGCAGGCGAATGACGGTTTCGGGGGCAGTGCCAATGATGTTTGCCATATCCTGACGGGTAATATTCAGATAGGAACGGGGATAGGATGGGGCGGTGTTGTGGAAAGTTTTGTTCAGGAACAACAATGTTTCCGCCAGTCGTTCCCTTACTGGTTTATGCGCCAGTGAAATCATCCTGAATTCTGCCTGTTCCAGGAGCTGGCTCAGTGAAATTATAATAGCTTTTGTGAATTCGGGATATTTAAGCATCAATTGAAAAAAATCAGTTTTTGAAATGAAACATAAAACAGAATCGTCGAGGGTGGCAGATGAAACGGAATACGAATTTCCGCTTAAAAGCGCTTTCAGTCCAAGAAGTTCACCCGGAAAAAGAATACGGGTTATTTGTTCGCGGCCGTCAAGGCTGATTTTGAATACTTTAACTTTACCTTCCCGAAGGCAGAACAACCCCTGTGGTTTTTGACCTTCACTAAATATGATGGTGCCTTTTTTGTAATTCCTTGGGATTTTTTCTTCATTAAGATATTGCAAATCTGCTTTATCCAGTTTATTATAGAAACTTTGGAAACCTTCGGTGCAGTTTTCGCAACATGTTTCTTTAAGTTTCTTCATAACCGGGGACCCATAAAATTATTGGCACTAACAAAATTACCCTGATTTTATTAAAATACAAATAATACCTTTGTTATTTCTTCAACAGCAACGATGACGGCACGTTATATTTATGTAAAAGGATTGGTACAGGGTGTTGGTTTCAGGCCGTTTATTTTTCTATTGGCCAAACGGGTCGGTGTACATGGCTGGGTCAGGAACACCAATGCAGGCGTGGAAATCTTTGCTGAGGCGCCCGGGGATGTGCTTTCGGATTTTATCCGTCGCATCAGAAAAGAGAACCCACCCGCTTCGTTTATCGAAACCCTGTATTCGCAAAAGGCTATTCCTTTAAATTCGGATTCCTTCACCATCATTGGTAGTGAAACATTCTCGGATGAGATTACCAACATCAGCCCTGATATCGCTGTTTGCGATGATTGTTTGAACGATATGGAGATACAACCTCAGCGCCATCTTTATCCTTTTGTAAACTGCACCCATTGCGGCCCCCGTTATTCCATCATCAGGGATTTGCCTTATGACCGCAGCCAGACATCGATGGATGCTTTTACCATGTGTGCAACGTGTGAGGCTGAGTACGGTAACATCGAAGATCGTCGTTTCCATACCCAACCCGTTGCCTGCAAATCTTGTGGCCCTTCGTATGAATTGATCTCCGGTGACCGGCATTGGGGGGAGGATACCGGGATGATGTTAAAAGCGGTCAATGCATTGCTGGTTTCCGGGAAGATTATTGCCATCAAAGGGTTGGGTGGTTTTCATCTGGCTTGCGACGCTTTTAATGAAAATGCCGTCAGGGAGCTGCGTGCCAGGAAACAACGGGATGGTAAACCCTTTGCGGTCATGTTCAGGGATATAAAAACATTATCTTCTTACGCCAAAATGAGCCGTTACGAAAGGAGGGCGCTTACATCGTGGAGGAGGCCCATTGTGATTCTGGATCTCAATAAAAAATGGGCGGAAGCCCCTGCATTGTACAATATCCATTCTGGTTTGCGCAGTGTTGGCGCTATTTTACCTTACATGCCCATCCATTATCTGTTATTCCGGTACTTTTCAGGTCATGCCATAGTGCTGACAAGCGGGAACATGAGTTCGGAACCGATTGTAAAAGACAATGAAGAGGCATTATTACAGTTTCGGGATATTGCTGATGCGTTTTTGATATATAACCGGCGAATCATACACCGGACCGATGATTCTGTAATACGGGTTATCAATAACAGAGAGCGTATTGTGAGGCGTTCAAGAGGATTTGTCCCTGCGCCGGTAACGCTATCGCTGAATGTTAACAACATTGTATCGTTCGGCGCTGAATTGTCTTCCGGTTTTTGTGTGGGACGAAATTACCAGGCAATTCCCGGACCTTTCATTGGTGATCTGAAAACGTTGGCAACCCATGATTTTTTTGAAGAATCCATCCGTGACTTTTTGCGTCTGTTTCGGGTGAACCCTGAATTGTTAGCCTGCGATTTGCATCCGGGTTATTTTTCCACGAAACTGGCCGAAAAAATGGGTCCGGTCCCTTTGATACGTGTTCAGCATCATCATGCGCATATCGCATCCTGCATGGGAGAACACGGTCTGGATGAAAAGGTGATTGGTGTGGCATTGGATGGGACCGGTTACGGTGAAGATGGAAAAATCTGGGGTGGGGAGTTTCTGGTCTGCGACCTGGCTGATTATAAGCGTATCCTCCATTTTGGTTATATCCCGTTGCCGGGAGGGGATAAAGCGGTAGAAGCCCCGTGGAGGACTGCCATTGCCTATCTTTACAAGGTTTTCGGAAGCAGTTTTATCGATCTCCCTTTGAATTTTCTTGATAAGATTGACCGCAGCCAGGCCACTTTGATAATGCATATTATTGACCGGAAACTGAATTGTCCTGAAGTTTCCAGCGTCGGTCGTTTATTTGATGCAGTAGCTTCCATGATCAATCTTTGTGTGACATCAACTTTCCAGGCAGAAGCGCCCATGAAGCTTGAATCATTGGTTCTTCCGGGATGTGATTTGCGCTACTCTTATGCAATTGATAAAACGATCCATGTGGATGCGATGATCCGGGAAATTGTCGGGGATTTAATGAACAGCAGCAATATATCCCTGATTGCGACAAAGTTTCACAATACCATAATTTCGATTATTTTTGATTCGGTCATCCGGATAAACAAGATGGAAAAAACAGGGAAAGTGGTCTTGTCAGGCGGGGTCTTTCAAAACAGATATCTGCTTGAGGGTACTGAACGTTTATTAAGAAAATCGGGGTTTCTTGTTTTTTCTCAAAACCGGTTACCTGCCAATGACGGCGGGATTGCATTTGGCCAGATGGTTGTTGCAGCAAAAAGAAGGAGTATGAAATGTGTTTAGGTGTTCCGGCTAAGGTTGTCCGTATTGAGGGGCAGGAGGCTACTGTAGCTATTGGTTCTGTTGAATATCAATCGAGTCTCCTGTTGATTGATGATGTGAAGGTTGGTGATTATATTCTGCTTCATGCCGGATTTGTCATTGAAAAGATTGATCCGGCAGAAGCGGAGGAGACAACCCGTCTTTTCAATCAGATTTCCAATATGGAACAGGAATGAGCCCTACAGGTTTAAGGTATATGGATGGATACAGGGACGCTGCATTGGCCGAAAAACTATCGGCGCAGGTATATCGATTTTCAAAAACGCCGGTCAGGCTGATGGAGGTTTGTGGCGGGCATACTGCTGCAATTCACAAATACGGGTTAAAAGATTTTCTTCCGGGAACAATCAATCTCTTATCTGGTCCGGGGTGTCCGGTGTGTGTGTCGAGTCAGAAATTTGTGGATCAGGCTATATTTTTAGGGAGGCGAAAGGGGGTTATCCTGACAACTTATGGTGACTTGGTGAGGGTTCCGGGCTCTGTTTCATCCCTGGAAAAGGAGAAATCGCGGGGAGCCGATATCCGGATGGTTTATTCCGTGCTGGATGCAGTAAAAATTGCAAAGGAGAATAGGGGCAGGCAGGTTGTTTTTTTAGGGATTGGTTTTGAAACTACTGCACCTGCAAGCGCTGCGGCAATTATGCGCGCTGAGCAGGAAAAAGTGTACAATTTTTTCCTGCTCAGCGCGCATAAGGTAATGCCCCCTGCATTGGAATCGCTTGCCGGTGGCGATACACAAATTGATGGGTTTCTCGCCCCCGGTCATGTCAGCGCCATCACCGGAACAATGATTTATCAGAAATTGGCGGATGTTTACCATCGTGGTGTTGTTGTTTCCGGGTTTGAACCGGCCGATATCCTTCAATCTGTGTTGCTTTTGATAAAACAAGTTGAATCGGGCCATTTTCTGGTTGAAAATGAATATACGCGGGTTGTGAAAAAGGAGGGGAATCCCCGGGCAATTGCAGTGATGAACAGGGTTTTCAACCTGGTTGACGCGGAATGGCGCGGATTGGGAATAGTACCTGAAAGCGGTCTTGCGATTGCCCCTGAATTTGCAAATCATGATGCCAACCTTGAATTTAATATCCGTGTACCCGATTGTCAACTTCCCAAAGGATGCATTTGCGGTGACATTTTAACCGGCCGTAAAAATCCTGCGGAATGTTCACTTTTTTCAGTACGATGTACTCCTGTTAACCCGATCGGGGCCTGTATGGTTTCATCCGAAGGGGCCTGTTCTGTTTATTATAAATACAAAACATGAGAAAAATTACCGGACGTATTTCAATGAATCACGGGAATGGCGGGGTTTACATGCAAAAGCTGATCTCCGATGTTTTTATGCGTTTTTTTAACGACGAACTGATCGGCAATCAATCCGATGCAGCTGTGTTGAACACGGGCAGTGGCGCTATTGCCTATACCACCGATTCGTTTGTTATCGAACCCCTGTTTTTTCCCGGCGGAAATATCGGCTCCCTCGCAGTATGCGGGACTCTCAATGATCTTGCGGTTTCCGGCGCCAAACCGGCCTTTCTGAGCGTGGGTTTTATCATCGAGGAGGGGTTTAAAATATCAGAACTTACAAGAATTGTCAGATCGATGGCCATCGAAGCTGAAAAAGCAGGGGCGAGAATTGTAACAGGCGACACCAAGGTTGTCAATGCAGGAAAGTGTGATAAATTGTTTATCAATACATCGGGTATCGGAGTATTGGACGAAAAGCACATTCCCCTGAGCAGTGGGAAATATATAAAACCGGGAGATAAAATCCTCCTCAATGGCCCCCCCGGGGAGCATGGAATGGCAATCCTTCAGGCACGAAAACTGTTTGACTTTAAGACAAATATTATCTCCGACTGTACCAATCTTTATCCTCTGGTGAAGCAAATACTGAATATTTCCGACAGGGTTCATTTCATGCGCGATGCCACCAGGGGAGGAGTTGCTACCGTTATCAATGAAATTGCACGGAAATGCAATACCGGGATTGAAATTGATGAGGCGTTCCTCCCTGTCAACAACGAGGTAGCTGCCTTGTGTGAACTCCTTGGTTTCGACCCTCTTTATATTGCCAATGAAGGCAAAGTTATTGTTGTGGCCGATGCCATGGATGCTGAACTTATACTGACCGCAATGCGCCAAACGAAGTGTGGTAAAAACGCTGCCATCATCGGGGAAATCACAGCCGATCACCCCGGGAAAGCAGTATTGAAAACACGATCGGGAGGTAAAAGAATCATCGACGAATTGTTGGGTGATCAGTTACCGAGGATATGTTAAAATGAGATGATATGCACGAATTGACCCTTGCCCTGGAGATTGTGGAGATGGTTGCGCAGGAGACCGAAAAACACGCGTGCAGTGCAATCCGGGAAATTGAACTTGAGGTTGGCGTTTTGTCGGGCGTAGATGCCGAAGCGCTAGAATTTGCCTTATCCGTGGCTGTCGGAGGTACCTTGTTGGAAAAGGCACTGATACGGATGGTCCGAACGCAGGGGGTGGGAAGGTGTACACCCTGTGACTGTACTTTTGAAATGAACGAAGTATGGACACCCTGTCCCATTTGCCAGATGCCGGCAGGACAAATATTATCCGGCGATTCGTTGCGTGTTGTTTCCCTGATGGTGGATGATTAAAAAGAAATCGATAGTTTTGCATCAAACAATGTACTATGTGTGAAACATGCGGATGTGGGGAGACCGGCTCCTTCCAAATTAGAAAACCCGGACAGGACCATTCAAATGGCAGCATACCTATACACGCTGCTGACCAGTGCCATGGGCAACATCACGACCACGAACACGACCACGGCCATGACCACGACCATGACCACGACCATGACCACGACCACGACCACGACCACGGCCATGACCATGGCCATGACCACCACCATGGTCATTCCCATCAAAGTTTCAGGGGAAATGGAAATGGTCCGGGCCATCATGTCCATGGAAACCGGATCATCCATGTTGAAAAAAACATTCTCGAACGAAACGACCTGATGGCAGAGCGGAACCGGGGTTTCTTTGAAGCAAAAAAAGTATTTTGTATCAATTTGGTAAGTTCACCCGGTTCCGGTAAAACGACGTTACTGGAAAAATCCGTTGTAAAACTCAGGGATCAGGTACCGGTTTATGTAATAGAAGGAGATCAGCAAAGCATGCTTGATGCAGACCGTATATCCACATTTGGAATCCCGGTTGTGCAGATCAATACCGGTTCGGGTTGTCACCTGGATGCCTTTATGGTTAATAAAGCGCTAAAAGAATTTGATATTCAATCACATTCTGTTTTATTTATTGAAAATGTCGGGAACCTGGTCTGTCCTGCCCTGTTCGATCTGGGTGAAAACAGCAGGGTACTGGTTATGAGTGTGACGGAAGGGGATGACAAGCCCATCAAATATCCTGCCATGTTCCGGTCGTCGGATCTTTGTTTGATCAATAAAACAGATTTGCTCCCTTACGTTGATTTTAGTGTTGATTCTGCAGTTAAAAATGCAACTGCCGTCAATCCGGATCTTCAGTATTTTCATCTTTCTGCAAAAACAGGGGAGGGGTTGGAGCAGTGGTTCATGTGGATCATGGACCATATCAATAATTTAAAACTTTGACCCGGTATTTTATCCGACTTTCCTTCGATGGGACCCGTTACCATGGATGGCAGCGGCAGCCCAACGGTATTTCGGTTCAGCAGACATTGGAGGATGCTTTGTCCATGATGCTCCGGTCAGAAATAAAGCTTACCGGAGCCGGACGTACGGATACCGGCGTTCATGCCGATATATACTACGCCCATTTTGATTTTACAGAACCTTTGTTAATCCCGGATTGGAAAAAATTGGTCTTCAAGCTTAACAGCTTTCTGCCCGTAGATATTTCGATTCATCGGATTTTCCCCGTTTCGCCCGGAATTCATGCCCGTTTCAGCGCTTTATCGAGAACTTATAAATATTATATTGCCCGTTCGAAGACTCCATTTCGTTTTCCCTATACCTGGTTTTATCATGGTGAGCTGGATGTCGGACGAATGAATGAAGGGGCACAGTTGGTCATGGAGACAGATGATTTTACCTCCTTTTCCAAAGTGGACACCGATGCAAAAACAAACCTCTGCAAAGTTACCTTTGCTTTTTGGCAAGAGGAAGCGGGCGAGTTGGTGTTTACCATAACTGCAAACCGGTTTCTTCGAAATATGGTCCGGGCCATTGTCGGGACTTTGCTTGATGTGGGGAAAGGTCGCACGGATATGGGCGAATTAGGGCGGATTATCGCCGGTAAAAGCCGCAGCGATGCGGGCGAATCGGTACCTGCAAGGGGGTTACATCTGGTGAAGGTTGATTATCCTGAAAGTGTCACCTGTTTTTAAATTTCCTTTCGACAAGTTGTAAACTTTTTGTGACAATCATGGACGATTTCATACCGAACATCTCCATGAGGGTTTCAGCATTACCGGATTCACCGAAGCGGTTGTTCATCCCGACAAATTCCATGGGGACCGGGTAATATCCGGCAACCAGTTCGGCGATGGCCCCTCCAAGTCCGCCGGTAACCTGATGTTCTTCGGCGGTGATGATCGCCCCCGTTTCGCGTGCAGCCTGAAGGATTGTTTCTGTATCGAGTGGTTTGATGGTATGAATATTTAATACATGTGCCGAGATCCCGCGCGATTGAAGTGTTTCAGCAGCTTTCAGCGCTTCCCATACCAGGTGTCCGGTTGCAGCGATCGTGAGGTCGTGGCCCTGCCGGAGGATCTCTGCTTTTCCAATGGTATACGGTTTTGAACCATCCGTGAAATCCGGCATTGGTTCTCTGCCGAAACGGATGTAAACAGGTCCGTGGCATTGTTCGATGGCGGCGATGGTGGCCAGTTTTGTCTGGGTTGCATCGCAAGGGGATAAAACGGTCATATTGGGCAATACCCTCATAACAGCAAGGTCTTCAAGAGCCTGATGGGTTGCCCCGTCGGGGCCTACAGATACGCCTGCATGGGCGCCACCGATGATTACATGAACATTGTTGTAGCAAACCGAAATCCGTATCTGGTCGGCGGCCCGGTGTGCAGCAAAAACACCATAGGTGGAGAATACCGGAATTTTCCCTTCCAATGCCAATCCGGTTGCAACGCCCATACAATTTTGTTCTGCAATGCCGATGGATATAAAACGTTCCGGATAAGCTTCGGCAAACAGGTTAACCCCCACAGATGAAGTGATATCGGCCCCGATGGCCATCACCAATGGATTGCGTTTTCCCGCTTCGAGCAGCCCCTCCCCAAATCCGGCTTTTGTGGGCCGGTTCCCTCTGTTAATTAATGGCATCGAATTCACGCTGATTTGTGTTTTCTGATAATTCCTGAATAAAATCTACGGCCTGTTCCTTCGTGGGGACCTTCCCATGCCATTGGTAATTCCCTTCGATGCTTTTAATCCCTTTTCCCATGATGGTGTTGGCGATGATCACAGAAGGGAGTCCTGGAGCGCCGGCTGCTGAATACAATGCCCGAAGAATGCTGCCAAAATCGTGCCCGTTACAGGAAATGACATGCCATCCGAAGCTTTTCCATTTATCAGCCAGGGGTTCCAGTCCCATGACATCTTCTGTTTTTCCGTCAATTTGTACCCCATTGCGATCGACAATAACGATAAGGTTATCAAGATGATGGTGTGCGGCTGCCATAGCCGATTCCCAAACGGATCCTTCCTGTAGTTCACCATCGCCTAAAATGGCATATATTTTATGTGATTTTTGATCTGATTTTCCGGCAATGGCCATACCAACAGCCACGGAGAGGCCCTGGCCCAAGGATCCTGCCGACAATTCAAGTCCCGGCAAGCCGTGGTCCCTGCCCGGATGTCCCTGAAGCCGGCTTCCTTGTTTACGCAGGGTCATCAGCTCCCCGACAGGGAAATAACCGGCATGGGCCAGGGTTGCATACAATACCGGGGCAACATGTCCGATCGACAGGATCAACCGGTCGCGGTCCGGCCATTGAGGAAATGAAGGGTCATGTTTAAGTACAGAAAAATACAGGGTAGTAAAAACATCAGCGAGCCCGAGTGATCCTCCGAGGTGACCGGAACCGGCTTCGGCAAGGCTCCGAATCACCGATTTTCTTATTTCGGTTGCAATGCGGGGCAATGCTTCTGTATCACAGGCTTTCCTTTGGGCCATGGTCAACGCATATCAATAACTTCAACGTCGGGGAATTTTTTCTCGTCAAAAGAGAAATCACCATTTGTCACAGGGATATCGGTTAAAAAAGTCTTAATTTTATAGGTAAAAGTATTTCCGCTTTTATCGAAAAGGGTGAAACTCCGGATCTGTTTTTTTACTTTGTCGATTCCCAGGATTGCTTTTGTGAAATTTTTGGATGTGTTGGGTATAAGCTCAACGGATTCAATTCCTGGTTCGGTACTTTTTATCATCTTTGACTTATAATTTGCATTGTAGGATGTCAGCAATTTTGACGGGGTTAGTGCATCATCCTTGTTATCCAGGGTATTGATCTGTACTTCATTCGATTCCTGGATGTAGGTCCAGATGGTTTTGCCGTCGCAAATGACAGTCTGCCCCGAGGCTGACATTTTATATTTGTCCCCTGAAATCAGAAGGGTCCCGCTTTTTGTTTCATTGATCTTTGCTTTGGTATTTTCCATCGTGTAGGTAAAATCTACTTTGATGGATTTGTAAGCTTTTGTTTTTGTACTCACCTCTTCCAGCAGCGCTATTGCTTTTGGATCTTTCGACTGACCGGATCCGGTAACAGTGATACAAAGTAACAAGATGGCGAAAGTAGTTCTCATGATGGTATTCCTCATATTTTTTGTTGAATTATCCGATATTATAATTTACTGGCCAAGCAAGCTCAGGTGTTCTTCAAGTGCATTTAAATCTTTAAACCGTACCTCTCTGGCTTTGCTTCCTTCGAACGGGCCGACGATTCCGGCGCCTTCAAGCTGATCGATGATACGGCCGGCCCTGTTGTAGCCCAATTTTAATTTCCGTTGAATTAAAGAGGTGGATCCGTGTTGGTGTTGAACAATTAAACGGGCAGCTTCTGCAAAAAACTCATCCCGTTCGTTCGGGTCGAAATCTTTGGATGGGCCTCCCTCTTCATCATAATATTCAGGTAAGGCAAAGGCATTGGGATAACCTCTCTGGCTGCCTATAAATTCAGTCACTCTGTCGATTTCCGGTGTGTCGACGAAGGCACATTGCAGCCTGATTAGTTCACTTCCGGTTGAGAGAAGCATATCGCCCCTGCCGATCAGTTGGTCGGCGCCTGAGGAATCGAGGATGGTCCGGGAGTCAATTTTTGAGATTACCCGGAAGGCAATCCGGGCAGGGAAATTGGCTTTAATGGTACCGGTGATGATATTAACAGAAGGACGTTGGGTTGCAATGATCAGATGAATTCCTGTTGCCCTTGCCAATTGTGCCAGACGGGTTAATGGCGTTTCAATTTCCCGTCCTGCAGTCATGATCAGGTCAGCAAATTCATCGATTACCAGGACAATGTAGGGAAGGAAATGGTGTCCGTCGTTGGGATTTAAGATACGGGAAAAGAATTTTTCGTTATATTCTTTAATATTCCGAACCTGTGCGTCTCTTAAAAGGTCATAGCGGCTATCCATTTCAATATTGAGCGAATTCAGTGTACGGATCACTTTTTTGGTATCGGTGATGATGGCATCATCGGAATCGGGAAGTTTTGCTAAAAAATGACGTTCTAATTTGGTATAAAGCGTAAGTTCAACTTTTTTAGGATCGATCAATACGAATTTGATCTGTGCGGGATGTTTTTTATAAAGCAGGGAGGTAATGATGGTGTTCAGGCCAACGGATTTCCCCTGTCCTGTAGCTCCTGCCAGGAGTAGATGGGGCATTCGTGAAAGGTCGGCGATGAAAGTTTCGTTTGAAATGGTTTTTCCTAAAACAAAAGGCAGATCGAAAGCCGTAGTTTTAAATTTTTCGGTACTAAGCAGCGATTTAATTGAAACGATTTCGGGATTTTGGTTGGGTACTTCAATACCAATGGTGCCTTTGCCGGGAATGGGTGCGATGATGCGGATTCCCATGGCAGCAAGGCTGAGGGCGATATCATCTTCCAGGTTTTTGATGCGTGCGATCCTGACGCCGGCTTCAGGGACAATCTCATACAAGGTTACAGCAGGCCCTATGGTTGCTTTTATTTTTTGAATACGGATATCATAATTGGAGAGTGTCTGAACAATTTTATCTTTGTTTGTCTCCAGTTCTTCTTTTCTGACATTGATTGAATCGCCCCCATAATCGCTTAACAAATCCAGGGTTGGATATGTATACCGGGGAAGGTCCAGGGTTGGGTCGTAGCGGGTTTCCAGGGTTTGGTGTTCAATTTTTCCATTCCCAAAAACCTCTTTGACTGGTGTTTCAATTTGCAGTTCAATGTTATTGGTATCCGGTGCGGGGGATTTGGATTGTTCTGACAGCTCGAGGTCTAAGGTGGTTGAAGATGTGCCATTTTGTGTTTGAAAATGGTTTTCCCGGGTGTTTGAATCAGGCGGTGCACCGGGTGGTTGAATGGCATTTCCAATGGCAGGTTCATTTTTAATAGCTGTTGAGTGAACAGGGATTTCGACCGAAGGTTTTTTATGGAACCATCGGAAAGGTACATTGAAAGCCAGGATGATGAAACTTAGAAATAAGAATAACAGCGCTAAAATCAGCCCGGATGTGCCCAAAAGGTCCACCAGCCAGATATTCATTTGAAAGCCATACATGCCGCTGAAAATATCCTTTTCCGGAAAAAGCAAGCCCAAAGCGACGGGGGTCCATAAAATGGCAAAGAATCCATATTCCAGGGTTTTCCAGAATGGGAAAAGGGAAACATGAAAAAATTGTTTTACCCCGGAATTAAAAAAGATAATCACCAGGATGAAGGAGGCAATGCCGAACCATTTTGAAATAAAGAGATATCCGGCTAACGCACCGATTTTCCCCATCCAGTTGCTGATCTGGTTGTTTTGATCGAAGAGCCAGCTTAGTGAAAAATGTTTCACCATGGTGTCGGGAAAATCAAAATCGCGCCTCCACGTGAGAATATAAGAGGTAAATGCAAAGAGAAGGAAAAAGGAAAACAGGATAAAAAAAAGGCCCAGGATGCGGTGATGCTTTTCATTTCGGTCAATCGCAGCATCATGACCGGCCTGTTGTTTTTTTAGTGATTCTTTCGGTTGCGACGATTTCCTGTTCTGCTTTTTTTCATTTTGTGAAATTTCTTCAAGGATTTCGGGCGGTTTATTATCGTCCTTGAAGGTATTTGTTTTCAGCGTGTTGCTTTGTTTTGCCATGAATTATTATTCGCCTCCGCCACCAAACTTGCTTTTCAGCTCTTCTTGAGTTGTGAGGACATAGTCTGAAGGAATTTCGAAATCTTTTGCCGGTAAGTTCTTTTTTTCTATTGAAGTGGCGGTGAATTTCATGTTTACATCCCGGTTTTTAAGTACAAACTCCAACAGGGCACCATCAATATCTTTATAAACAGGATTATCAAAATTTGCCAGTTTAGAACCAAGTTCATCGGAATAGTAAACTTCGTAGGTGGTTTTAATGCCATCATTATTCATGGTAACAATGGCTTTTTTGCAGTTATAACCAGCAATTTTTTTTATTTCACCGGATAGTTCAACGGTCGGAGTACCCTCTCCGGCCATCTCTTTTTCAATGTCGGCTGATGATTGTTTTATGGCATACTTTTGTCCCATCAGGTTCAGCAGGGCCACCTTTGATTTGGTATCGTAATCGGTTATTTCCACCGTATTCATACCGCCTACCTGAAGGTCGGTGCGTGATTTTGAACCTTTGATGGAGACTGTCAGCACTTTTGGGAACATGGCCATCTGACTTTCCGAATATTTGTTGTCGGGGTAGGTAATTTTAAATGTGATGACCCCTTCGAAAGGTTTACCGGCACAGGCATTGTTTAAACTGAAGAATGCGAATGCAAGGAGTGCAGCATATACGATAAATACTTTTTTCATATTGGATGGATTAAGGATTTTCAAAATGTTTATCAGAACCTGTGACAAATATACTTATTTTACAAAACGCATCAGTTTGTTAAAACGGATTTTCCCGTCGAGGAGGGATTTCTTTGGATCGAGCGACAGCCAAACGAAAACGGCCTTACCAACTACATGATCTTCGGGAACGAAACCCCAGTATCGGGAGTCGGCAGAATTATGACGGTTATCGCCCATCATCCAATAGTAATTGAGTTTAAAGGTATAATCGCGGGATTCTTTACCGTTGATAAAGATTTTTCCATCCCGGATCGCGAGGTCATTATCTTCGAAAACATCAATGATCCTTGAATACAGATGGATGTTTTCGATGTTCAGGGGGACAGTAACCCCTTTTTTAGGGATCCAGAGCGGGCCAAAATTATCGATATTCCAGCGAAAGGCAGAGTCAAATGGGAAGATATTCGGGTCCCATTCGCCACGGGGCATGATAATGGGTTGAATGGATATCACATTATCGTAATGGCTCAGTTTTTCCATCGAAGCATCAGAAAGGGTCAGTTCATAAGTCCCGTTATTGTCGGTTGCGATGTTTTCGGTTATGTCGAGTTTTTCAAAATTTTTCTGGTTGATCGGATTTCCATCTGTTCTTACAATGTATTTAAATTGTCGTTTTCCCGGATTTTTTTCAGGTTTACCATTGATAAGAACGGTCCTGTCGACGATGGAGATGGTGTCGCCGGGGATCCCGATACAACGTTTGATAAAATTTTCACGTTTATCCGCTGGTCTGGCAATGATATCGCCAAAATACTCTTTGTTATTCCAAACGGCATTCCGGCCATACTGACGGACCAGTTGGTAATAGCTGACGTTGCTCTGCAATTTCGACGAAAGGGTGTCGCCATCGGGATAGTTGCACACCACCACATCCATATTTTTGATATCGGCTAAACCCGGAAAGCGGTAGTAGGGCAGTGATATCCATTCGACGTATGATTTGGTGCTTTGGGTAAGGGGCAGGGTATGATGGACAAAAGGGAAAGCGATGGGTGTAATGGGTACTTTCGGGCCGAAACTGACCTTACTGACAAAAAGATAATCGCCGACAAGCATTGTTTTCTCCATGGAGGAGGTGGGAATGGTATAGGCTTCGATCAGGAAAATGCGGATAATACTGGCTGCAATAACAGCGAAAATGATGGCATCGACCCATTCACGGATGGCTGATTTTTTAACGGGTTTTTGTTTATCGGGATCGGTGTAGTTCTCTTTTGATGAAAAGGCAAGGTATGGAAGATAGATGAAGGGAAACAAGACACCGGCAGCCTGTTCGAGAAGCCCGTGTTTTCCGAAACATTTAAGGATTTCGACAACCATTAACAGGATAACAAAAACATTGATAAAGGGAATGAGCAGAAAAATATACCACCAAAGTG
Source organism: Draconibacterium orientale (assembly GCA_020718225.1). GTDB lineage: Bacteria > Bacteroidota > Bacteroidia > Bacteroidales > FEN-979 > CAIVAT01. The sequence continues at coordinate 20,474 of DYSO01000034.1, forward strand.
GTTTTTTAATAATTTTCAACCAGATATACCAGTTATACAGGGGGATGAGAATTGTCCAGCCTTTTTCGCCGGCTTTTTTAAAAATACCCCACAGTCCCATGATTGTGAGGATGAAAAACAACAGGGTGATTATCAGGTAAGGGTTCATGGTCGATAGTTTGGGATAAGAGATATAAGAGATAACGTGAATTGGGTTGTTTTCTTATCTAAGGTTCATTAAATTCTCGGAAGTGAGCAAGTCTTTCATCTCATAAAAACCAGTTTTACCAACGACCCATTCTGCAGCGAGAAGGGCCCCCATGGCAAAACCCCGGCGGCTTTTAGCATTGTGGATAATTTCGATGATGTCGTCCGACGATTCATAGCGTACAACATGGGTCCCGGGTACGTTGTCGGTGCGGTATGATTTTATACCCAGTTCTTCGGGGTTTTCAACGGTTTCATGGACCCATTTATCTTTTTTTTCAGAGAAGCGGATTATGTCGTTTGCCAGAACGATAGCAGTCCCGCTTGGGGCATCCTGTTTGTGAACGGGGTGTGTCTCTTCAATGGAAATTTCGTAATTGCTCCATTTCGACATGATATCTGCAAGAGAGCGGTTCAGTTCGAAGAACAGGTTTACGCCGATACAGAAATTCGGAGAGAAAAAAAGCGTTTGTTTGCGTTCCAGACAGTCCTGCCTTACTTTGTCAAGCTCGTCGAGCCAGCCGGTTGTGCCGGTAACCAGGGGAATACCGGAATCGAAGCAACGGTAGATATTATCGACAATACTGGTTGGAGTAGTAAAATCGATGGCAATATCAGCCTGTTTTAGAAGGTGTCCGTTTTGTTCCCAGTCTTCTACGCAGTCAATGATCAGGAAGATCTCGTGACCTTTCTTTTCTGCCAGTTTTTCAATTTCCTGACCCATTTTTCCATATCCAAGTAACGCTATTTTCATATTTGTAGTAATTGAGGGTAATGATTAAAAGTGAAGGCTTATCCGCAATCCCGTTGCAGGTTTAAATGTAAAACCCGTCGGCTGCCATGCTGGTTCTACCCGGAGGCTGAGTTTATCACTGATATTATACGTATAAAGATGTGCATCCACAGAGGCGTCCAGGATATTTAATGCATACCATACCGCTGTAATGATACAGCTTATTTCGAGATTCCTGCGGTAGTACTCCTGGGCGGATAACAGATCTTCTTTGGAGTATTTCTGCACAAGTTCACTGTAAGAACCATGTATATTTCCATAGGATGATTCGATATAGGCACATTTATAATTGAGGTACTCATCGGCGTTGAAGTATATAAAGTATCCCATGATGCCCAGGCCGGCATAAATGATGGGAACTTTCCAGATTTTCTTGTTGTAAATTTGTCCAAGGCCGGGTAAACAGGCCGACATGATGGTAGCTTTGGTTGGAGAGTGTTGTTTTTCGAGAATTGAGTCGGGGAGTTCAATATAGATGGAGTCGTTCCGGGCTTGGGCAGGCAATGACAAAAGGACCAGCAAACTGATGAATAGTGGATAAAGAAGATATATCTTCATTCAGGAATTTAATTTGGAAACGATCCTGTCAAATTCTTTATCTGAATAAAAAGTGATGATGATGGATCCGGAACCTTTGGCGTTAACCTTTACTTCAACTTTTGACTGAAGCCTTGTTATCAGTTTATCTTTGGCATTTTCAAATTTTTCGGGGGTGGGGGCGGTGTTGTGGCCTGGTTTGGCGACTTTCCCCTGTACCATATTTCTGACCGTTTCTTCAACCTGTCGTACCGACAATTTTTTTTCTAAAATTTTTTGAAGGACAAGCAATTGGTTTTTTTCTTCATCCAGGTTGATGATTGCCCTGGCATGTCCCATAGAGATCAGGTTATCGCGGATTGCAACCTGAATTTCAGATGGCAGTTTAAGCAGGCGGATATAATTGGAGATGGTGGAACGGTCTTTTCCCACTTTTTGGCTTAGTTCTTCCTGTTTGAGTTTGCACTCTTCAAGAAGCCGTTGAAAGCTAATGGCTATTTCGAGGGGATTGAGTTCTTGACGCTGAATATTTTCCACTAATGCCATTTCAAGCATTTGTTCATCGTTGGCGATCCGGATATAGGCGGGTACTTCTGTTAAACCGGCGATAAGGCAGGCTTTTAAACGTCGTTCCCCGGCAATAAGCTGGTAGTGGTCGTGTCCGATTTTTCTTAACGTAAGCGGTTGAATGATACCATGTTGCTGAATGGAAAGGGTAAGTTCCGACAGCTCTTTTTCGTTGAAATGGCTCCGTGGTTGGAATGGATTGGATTCGATCTGACTGATCCTGATATTGGTCACCGAACCTGAAATATATTCTGATGATATCTCCTTTTGGACACCTTCCATGTCGGGATTTTCCAGGAGGGCGCTTAATCCTCTTCCCAGCGCTTTCTTTTTTCCGTGTGGTTCAGACATTGATCTCTTTTTCAGCGTTGGTTAACTGGGTCAGTTCATTCTTTTGCAGGAGTTCCCTGGCAAGGTTCAGATAATTTACGGCGCCGATGCTGTTGATGTCATGCATCATGATGGTATGGCCGAAACTGGGGGCTTCGCCCAATTTGGTATTTCTGTTGATGATGGTACGGAAAACCATTTGCTGAAAGTGGGTTTTAACCTCTTCAACCACCTGTTTTGATAAATTTAACCGGTTATCGTACATGGTCAGGAGTATCCCTTCGATATCGAGGGAAGGATTCAGCCGGGACTGTACAATTTTAATTGTATTCAGCAATTTGCCAAGGCCTTCAAGGGCAAAATATTCGCATTGAACAGGGATGATGACCGAATCGGCGGCAGTGAGTGAATTGATGGTGATCAGTCCAAGCGACGGGGAGCAATCGATGATGATGAAATCGTAATCATCCTTGATGGGGGTGATTACTTTTCGCATCATCTTTTCGCGGTTGGGGAGATTGATCATCTCTATTTCGGCGCCAACCAGGTCAATATGGGCAGGCAATAAATCAAGGAAAGGGGTTGTTGTGTTGAGAATAATATTCCGTGGGTCGACATCATCGATGATACACTCATAAATGCTGGTTTTTATATTCCGAGGGTCAAATCCAACGCCCGAAGTAGCATTGGCCTGAGGATCGGCATCAATGATCAGTGTTTTATGTTCCAGCACAGCCAGTCCTGCCGCAAGGTTAATGGCAGTGGTGGTTTTTCCTACTCCTCCTTTCTGGTTGGCAATGGCAATTATTTTTCCCATCTGGTTGGTTCTTCAGGTTCACAAAAATACATCGAAATAGCGCTCGCAGGAACTTTGTTGAAAAGTTTTATGCACATTTAAATTACCGGGGCAGATAATAATGTGATTATTCGGTAAAGGAGAAAGAGGTGTTGTTAAAACTTTTCTGAATCTGCTGACAAATCGTCAAATTCAAAATTCGTGTGGATTTTTTTTATCCTGGCAGATGATTCCGGTTCCACCGGTTCTGTTTCCGGATCCATATGTTCAGGCGCTTTTCCTGTACGAATGAATTCGAAAACATCATTCAGGCCATTTTGAAATTTTTCAAAATCTTCCCTGTACAGGAAGAGCTTGTGCTTTTCATAAATAAACTTTCCCTGCTCATTGTTAAACCTTCTCTTACTTTCGGTTATCGTCAGGTAACGTTCTTCCCCGATGGTAGCTTTAACATCAAAAAAATAGGTTCGTTTCCCAGCCCGAACAGCGCGTGAAAAAATTTCCTCCCGGTCTCTGTCTTTATTTTCAATATCCTCCATTGTATGGTACCTTTTAATATTAATTCAGCATTTCTGATCATTCAGCGAACGCAAAAATAAAAATATTATTTGAAAACCAAATTTTATTTCTTTATTCCTTAGCTTTGCAGCCCATATCAGAGAAACCATTCAACTGTTCTTTTAAAACCGGGATTATGTTGGGCAGAAGGCAATATCGTATTAAAGTTCTCCAGGCGCTCTATGCCTATTTCCAGGGAGCGGAACCGCGCCTGGAAGTTGCCGGGAAAAACCTGTTGACCAGCATTGAAAAATTTCACGAACTTTATTATCTCTTCTTTTCATTTATTTTTGAGGTTGCCCACTTCTATACCTATCGAATGGAAGAATCCAAAACGAAATTTTTCCCAACCCCCGAAGAATTAAACCCCAGCCTGAAATTTCTTGAAAATCGTCTCTTAACCCAACTCCGGCAAAATAAGGATCTGGCTGCGAAAATTTCAAAATATAAATTTTCCTGGACCGAAGAACAGGATATGGTCCGGAAAGTTCATCAGAAATTAAAGGCCAGCAAAGATTTAGCAGAGTACCTTAAGTCAGGGCAAAGTTCATACAGGGAAGACCAGGATTTTTTGGAAAAGATATTTCGTAAATTTATTGTTAAATCACCCGAACTTCAGTCGTATTGTGAGGAACGCAATATTTTCTGGTATGACGATTTCGATATCGCAGCTGTTTTTGTCCTGAAAACCATGAAATTGCTTACCGAGTCTTTCGGCGAAAGCGACCAGGTGGCGAACCTCTTAATGAAGGACTCTGATGAGGATACAAATGAAGACCAGAAATTTATCCTGGATCTTTTTAAAAAAACCATCATCCATAGCGAAAGTCTGGATAAACTGATTGAACCCCGTACAAAAAACTGGGAATTGGAACGGATTGCCCTTACCGATATCATTCTTATCAAGATGGCGCTGATCGAGCTGATGCACTTTCCCCAAATACCAGTCAAGGTAACCATGAATGAATACATCGAGATTTCCAAACACTTCAGTTCACATAAAAGTAAATTGTTCATCAACGGTATTCTTGACAAACTGACCACAGATTTAACGGAAGAAAAAAAAATCCTGAAAACAGGCAGGGGGTTGGTGACATAATAAACCGGAGCATAAAATATTTTTCGGGGAA
>DYSO01000170.1 GCA_020718225.1 Draconibacterium orientale
AATACTTATAGCAACCATGAAAAAAATGACACTCCGTCCTCAAAATTGTTTAACCTTTGTTGCGTTATGTTTAACCACATCATTGTTCATTTTCCTTGTATCATCCTGTATGCAGAAAAAAGAGTATCATGGTTTTCGTTTAACCGAAAAACGTTTTGTCAAAGAGGTCAATGCCGAAGTCCTCTGTTTTGAACATAAAAAAAGTGGGGCACGCCTGATCAAGATAGCTTCCGACGATCCAAATAAAACCTTCTGTATCACCTTTAAAACATTTCCCGAGTCGGACAATGGCATCCCGCATATCATGGAACATTCGGTTCTTAATGGATCAAAAAACTTCCCGGTGAAAAGTCCTTTCGATGTGCTTTCAAAAGGCTCCCTGAATACTTTTTTAAATGCCATGACTTCCAAAGACATGACCATGTACCCTGTGGCCAGTATGAACGATAAGGACTATTTCAACCTGATGCATATTTATCTCGATGCTGTTTTCAACCCGCTCCTCTATACCGATCCACGGATTATGAAACAGGAAGGGTGGCATTATGAACTTACCTCCGGGAACGATCCCATCCAATATACCGGAGTCGTTTATAATGAGATGAAAGGCGCTTTCTCAAATCCCAACCGGGAATTATGGTACCAGATTTATAAAAACCTCTTTCCTGATAACGCGTATGGTTTTGAATCGGGAGGATATCCATCGGCCATTCCTACCCTGACCCAGGAAGAATTTATCAATTTCCATAAAAAATACTATCACCCCGAAAACAGCTACATATACCTCTATGGCAACGGAAATCTTGAAAAAGAACTTGCCTTTATCGACTCTGCTTATCTGGCTGGTTATACAAAAAGCAACGACGGGGCAACCGTCCGGGACCAGGAACCTTTTTCAGCAATGAAGGAGGTAACGGCATTATACCCCTTAATGGAGGGGTCCGACACAAAAAACCAAACCTACCTGTCCTATAGTTTCGTGGCAGGTCATAATACCGATCTGCCCCTGGCCATGGCGCTTGATATCCTGTGTGAAGCGCTGGTTAACCAGGAATCAGGAGTCGTCCGCCTTGCTCTTCAGAAAGCCGGAATAGGCCAGGATGTAAGCGCATCCAATTCCGGCTATAAACAAAATGCAATCACCATCACGGCTCAGAACGCCAATCCGGAAGATAAACAAAAATTTCTCCAAGTCCTTACAGATGCGCTAAAAACTGCTGCCAGGGAGGGATTGGATAAAAAAGATATAGAAGGAATCATCAACCGGATCGAATTTCGTTTACGCGAAGGCGATGATGCCCAAAAAGGAATAACATGGCTCAACCAGGTATTGCCAACCTGGATTTTTGCCAACGACCCTTATTCGGGACTGGAATATGAAAAAACCCTGAACGAAGTTAAAAAATCACTCACCACCCAATACCTCGAAGATATTATCCGTCGATATTTCCTCGATAATCCCCATTCCCTGTTGCTTAGCCTTGAACCAAAACAAGGCCTTGAAAAGGAACGAAATGCTATAACCGAAGCTGAACTCGAGACCTATAAATCGACCCTGGATAAATCACAAATCACAAATCTGATAAAAGAGACCAACGACCTGGTCGAATATCAAAAACGGGAAGACACTCCGCAGGCCCTGGCTACAATACCGATGCTCGAAATCACAGACATAGATCCAAAAGCCTCCTTCTATTCCGTTGAACAGGAAACCACGGCAGGAATACCAACCCTGACCCATGCTGAATTTACCAACGGCGTTGTTTATGTGAACCTCTTTTTCGACCTTAGGGCCATACCCCAGGAATTGATCCCTTATGCCTCCCTGTTATCCCATGTTCTCGGATCCTTAGATACTGAAAACCATTCTTTTGCTGAACTCAATAAATTATTGAATATCAATACCGGGGGTTTTTATACCAACCTGCGCTCATTCCAGGAAAACCTCGATGACGAAAAACTCCTCCCAAAATTTATGGTCACTTCAAAAGCCATGAATGTTAAAACCGATAAACTCTTTGACCTGAGTGCTGAAATTCTGTTACGGACCGTTTTCTCCGACTCAGCCCGTCTGAAGACCGTCCTTTCACGGCACCAGTCACAACTCGATGCTATGTTGAAAGGCAATGGATATCAGATTGCCAGTCGCCGCCTACAGTCATACCTGAGCAACCAGGGCATGTTCAATGAACTCATTTCAGGGGTCGATTACTATTGGTTCGTGACCGACCTGATGAAGTCATTCGATATAAATTATCTCCAGCTCATCGAAAACCTGAAAAAGACGGCCACCCTTCTCTTTACAAAAGAGAACCTGATTGCTTCGGTAACCTGTGATGAAAAAGAGCGGTCAGCCTTTGACAAAGGGTTGGAAATACTTGCCAAACAGCTTCCTCAAAACAAACCCGTGTACATGATATGGACATTTCACCCCGAAAAAAAGAACGAAGGGCTGATGGCAGCATCCAAGGTGCAATATGTAATTGATGGATATAACTTTAAAAAACTTGGATACGCCTGGAATGGAAAAATGCGTGTTCTGAACCAAATTCTTTCTACCGACTGGCTACAGACCCGGATCCGGGTAATCGGGGGCGCCTACGGGGGGTTTAGCCATATTGCCCCCAACGGTTCTTTTATTTTCAACTCTTACCGTGACCCCAATCTTAAAATCACCATCGAAAACTATAGGGCCACACCCGGTTTCCTGTCGGCCTTCGAAGCTGATAACGCCACCATGACCCGGTATATCATTGGGACCATTGCAGATATGGACGCCCCCCTGACCCCATCCCAAAAAGGAGAACAGGCCGTGTCGATGTTTTTCACCAAACGCACCGCAGCAGACCTCCAGAAAGACCGCGACGCGGTTTTGTCAACCCAATCCAGCGATATCCGGGGATTTGCAGATATGACCCGTGAGGTCCTTGAACAAAATGCCTTTTGTGTTTATGGGAATTCAGATAAAATTACCACTGAAAAAACATTGTTTAAAAAACTGGTGAAACTCTAAGATAACCTTAAAAATCATTCGTCATGAAAACGTTTTTCAACCATCGCGGCGTTTTAATACCGCTTTTTATTGTTTTTGGCATTTTTCTGTTTACCGGTTGCGCACACCGGGAAATCGTCACCGGATGCCTCTCAGGCGATCCTTACGGGTTCTGGGGAGGATTGTGGCATGGAATCATTGCCCCGGTTGACTTCGTTGTCATGCTTTTCAGGGACGACATCACCGTTTACGCCACCAACAACAATGGAGCCTGGTACGCACTGGGATTCTTAATCGGTAGCGGCGGATGGGGTTTCCTGGGTGGAAAAGGCGCTTCCAGTAAATGGAAATAAGTACACGACAGATCACCCGAATTTAATCGAAACCGGAAAGATGAAGTTCTTCCTCCTGTTTGCTTTTTCTTTTATTACAGGGCTGTACCTGCCTTTGGCATCAACCGAAAAGCCTTTGGCCGGGTCTACCGGCTGTGATAGCATCCCGGCCTTAAACAAACAAATTTTGGAGTTCGTAAATACCCGCCTGAATACCAAAGTAGGAAGTGGTGAATGCTGGGACCTGGCTGCTGAAGCATTAAATGCCCTGAATGCAGACTGGAATAAAAAATATGAATTCGGCAGAAAAATCGATATTAAAAATGAATGTGTTTACCCCGGTGACATTATTCAGTTTAACGGGGTAAAAGTTGAATACCAGGATGGCAAACGACATTATACGGAAACCCTGGCCCACCATACCGCCATAGTGTACGAGATAAAAGAGCCGGGAATATTCGTCCTTGCCCACCAAAACACAGCATTTTCAGGAAGAAAAGTAGGATTGAGTACCTTAAACCTGAAAAATATTACCAAAGGGAAAACCACCATTTACCGTCCGGTGAAACAACAGCCATCCGGTCAATCGCGGTAAAAATCAATGAGGGACCCGAAATAATTGCTATTCCATCCCCGGGTAATCTCCTCAAAATCCACATCCGGAATGTTGGAGTGGTGCAATTCCACCGAAGTTCCCTGTTTATTCGGGTGAAGGGTAATGGTAACAATAGATTTTTCGGACTGCCCGCCAAAATACCACTCCTGCACAATTTTTCTCCCCTCTTCAAAAGCAATGTTCTGTCCAACAATGCTATCGTCCCAAAGTGAAAATTCCGAACCGGGTTCGGTTGACATTTCTGCTGGTTCACCGGTCCATAACCTGATTGTCACAGGATTGGTCAGGGCATGATATACATCTTCAGGAGGCGCTGTAATCTGGTAATATTTTTTAAAATCCTTCATTTTTGTGTTTTCTTATAAGATTTAACGATAAAAACCGCTGGTTTTTTTCAATGCTCCACGCCGGGTACAAAAAGATAATTTTATGGACCCTGTACCAGCGTAAAATTTCCGGTACCCGGATCTTTTTCCATACGCCAGGTATCATTCAATTGCAAGGTCCATCCGTCACCAGAGATGTTCCGACCCTCTGTTGCCGTTGGTAAACCAACCGTGACCCTGTCAAACTGCGGGCTGATCAGAGCTCCTTTGACGGCCGACAGGATACCCCATGTGTCAGAAACCCTGACCGTGAAATATACCGATCCATGATCTTCAAGAGGAATGATGGTTTGCGGATCAAAAGCAAAGTTCATGTTAACAACCCGGATCTCCAGATGGGGTTGCTCGATGAACATTGCTTTCAGCAATGTCGTTTTACTTTCTCGCTTCTCCTCCCGCAAACATTCACCAGCCCTTATGGACGCCTCTCCGTAAAACAAAGAAATGGAGTCAACCGACTTCTTCAGATCCTTCGGGATGTCAACATGAAAAGATTGAATAAAAAAATCGGTAAGGTTTGTCGTACAACTTATCTTTTTATTCCACCCGGGATCTATATCCGAAAGAAGGAATCCGTAAACCGGAATGGTTACATAAGGAAATGACTGAACAAAAGAGGCGGTTTTATAAAAGTTCTCCAACATCTTAATCAGATGGTCAATGGATTCCTCCTCAGTGGAAGAACTTATCATAAGTCCGGTATATTCTGCCAACCCCTCGTTTAACTCAAGACTGTTTTCGTTTTCAGCGCTGTTTTCGTAAATGGAATATCTGAATTTTCTGAATGTCAGTGCATGCGCAATATACTTTGCCTGGTCATCCATGGTTTGCGAGAGCAATGCTTCGGTAAGGGCTTCCAGTTCAAGGCGAAGCCAGATTCTCCCCTCTTTTGCATCCAGGTGATCATTTTTCCCGGGTGATCCCATTGCAAAGCCAAGTCGAGGTTGGGAAACATGAAATAGTTCATGGGCTAAAAGTCCGATACATAATTCCGGATCCTCGGGAAGGGGTAACATAACCATTGCCCATTCTGTACCGTTCCAATGAAGGGATGTATTGGCAATATTGATATTTTCAGGTAAAAGGCCCGTAAATATTGCCCCTTTTTGTTTTAAAACCGCTCCTGAGTCGGGGACATTTGCATAAAGGACACGGGTTTCCGGGTCAACCAGTAAGATCGGGTTATACAGGTCAATGCCCCAAAGATTGATATGACTTGCCGTAGCTGTTTTTATTTCACTGAAACAGCTTCGTATGGAGCTTTCCGTTACCAGTACCCCCTGGGCAAAAAAGGCCATTGGCAAAGTTATGAAAAGAAGAAAAAACAGAGTACCTTTAATCATGATAAGCCCTGAATAAAATGGTTTGCCACAATCGGTCTGTCATCATCCCCAACCAGTCCCTGGTCAATGCCATGTTAACGACCCGGCCCCGGAGAAGATGGTTGGGGGCCCCTTTGCTGAATACCCTGCTGGTTTTTCATGTCATCCAAAACCTGCAGGTACTTTTCATACTTCTTGTCATCCCGCAACAGCAATTTAACGTTCTCATCCCTTTTTTTTTGCATATAGTCGACAATCTGGGGGGTGTTTTCCGCTTTGTATTTCTGAACATCATCAATAAACCGTGTAAAAATCAGGGTAAGTGAATCCTTTTGATTTTTTGTCAGATCCAATTTTGGGGAAATGCGGTCAACAAAAATTTTTGAACGGTCGGCCGACGACATATCTTCCATGGAAACCTGCTGTTGACGCATCTGTTTTTGAGACTGTTGGGATTGTGCAGGGAAGGAGAGGGAAAAAAAGATAATTACAAGAAATAACAGCGATTGATTTTTCATAAAAATTTGAATTTGGATGTGACCGCTCCTGAACCGGTTAACAATCAAATACCTCTGTGCTGATTTTAAATGAAGGTATAAAAGTAAGAAATTTTGTAACTATTCACCCCCCTGTTTTTATAAATTCAGGGGTTATTAACAATTT
>DYSO01000272.1 GCA_020718225.1 Draconibacterium orientale
AAAGGGCATGATTTAAAAAACAGCCCGCCCCCCCGATTTTGGTGAGTTGGATCATCGTTCTCTCCTAAGGAGTTAACCAAAAACAAAAAAGAATAACAAGAAGATACTGCACCATACAACTTGGCCTGGCATCTTGACCTTTTGGCATTATGTCAATTCCATCGCAAGACAACATACAATTTCCACAAATCCTCGTCGTATCAAGTTGCCCAAGTAATCCTAACCAAAAAAATGAACAAAAAAATAGGGGCAATCATTGTTTTCCATCAGGACTTTTTGCCTCCATTAATCTTTCCTTATCATAGGTACCAGTAACATTTTCTCTTTTTTAAAGAGCTTCCGCAAGTCTTCCCCCAATCAAGGGGCAACCGAGAGGGATATTGAATATACCCTTTGTGATGGATAGTCACACATTTTTTAAAAAAATATTTTTGTTATTTCTCTGGATTAAATTGGTCTTGATGTGCTCGCGAGATGTTTCAAAAACCTGGGAATCTATTCCTTTAACAAATGCCTCCCAGTCACTTTGAATACGGTTAGGGCGATAAGCCGCCCGTCATCAACCAATCCTACGGGCGTAATCATGGACACACTCCATCAAATTCTCCTTATCTAATTTAATGTGGTATTGATCTATTCCCACAGCCTTTCCGCAGGCAATTTCCTCGTCATCCGACAATGTGGTCAGGGCGATGATGGGAATTTTGTTGTATTGAGGATTACCTCTGATGGTTTTGGCTAACTCAAAACCATTCATATTTGGCATTTCGATATCCGTAACAATGATCTTGATCTCTTCGGCATGGTGCTGGAGGAGCTCCCAGGCAATGGCGCCGTCCACCGCCTCCATGACCCGGTAGCCGGATTCAATCAAGTAACCTGTCACCTGACTGCGAAAAAATTTGAATCTTCGACAACAAGGATGATGGGAGCACATGAAAGAGATTTGATGCCTTCACACGCCTCGGACGCACAAAGGAGCTTGCGGGGAAAACGGTCGGGAAAAAGGGTCTGGGCAATTTCAAGGATATCGACCAG
>DYSO01000273.1 GCA_020718225.1 Draconibacterium orientale
CGGTATGAATTTGTATTTTGTCGGAGATCGAAATGATCTCGCTCACTATGAAAATAAGGTGGGTTGGGAAGAGGTCGGATTTGTTCAGCAAGGCTTCTGGGGACCAGTGCCAGTCTGGAAAATGAACGTTATTGAAAAATGAGAAACCAGAATGTAGGCGGGAAAATTCACGTTGTCATCCCTTGTTATCGAGTCATCGATCATATTTTAGAAGTTATTGACAGGGTCGGTCCGGAGGTTTCCATGATCTTCGCGGTGGATGATTGTTGTCCTGAGGGGAGTGGGGATTTCATTGAAAAAAACTGTCCTGATGCCCGCGTGATCGTCTTGTGCAACCCTGTAAATTTAGGAGTTGGAGGGGCAATGTTGACTGGCTATCGGGCGGCAATAGCAGCTGGCGCCGATGTCGTTGTCAAAGTTGATGGCGATGGTCAGATGGATCCCTGTCTGATTCCTGCTTTTATTGAACCCATTATTTCAGGAGAAGCGGATTATACCAAGGGGAATCGCTTCTTTGATCTTGAGAAAATACAGGCTATGCCAAAAGCTCGTTTGCTTGGCAATGCCGTGTTGTCATTTATGACTAAATTTTCATCGGGTTATTGGGATCTGTTTGATCCAACCAATGGTTATACGGCTATTCATGCCGATGTATTGCGGCGTTTGCCTTTTGACAAGATCAGTCATCGATATTTTTTTGAAACGGACATGTTGTTTCGACTGAACACCCTTCGTGCGGTTGTCGTTGATGTGCCTATGGACGCGAAATATGAGGATGAGATAAGTAGCTTAAGGATTTCTGATATTGTTGCAGAATTTTTTGTTAAGCATTGCCGAAATTTTTTGAAACGGATTTTTTATAATTATTACCTGCGTGACATGTCACTTGCGTCAATAGAGTTGCCATTGGGTATATTGCTGTTTGTTCTTGGTTGCTGTTTTGGCCTTTATCATTGGACCATTTCCTTCCAGGCCGGCGTTACAACTCCTGCCGGTACGGTAATGTTGGCAGGAGTGCCGATTTTGATGGGG
>DYSO01000035.1 GCA_020718225.1 Draconibacterium orientale
GGTGTGAGAGGCTCTCCCTGCCGGCGATGCCGGCGGGGCGGCCTACTCGATTACCAGCCGTAATTCATTAATCCACAAAAGTCTCCTTAATTATTGATTTGACTTTCCTGATTTCTTTCATCTCTAATACCCCAATTATTTTAATTATCCTAGTCATGTCAATGGTTCTAATTTGATCCAATGCAATCCAATTAACATTTCCTTCAAGTTCAAACTTAACTCTTGTTATATATTCTTTTGATTTTGATGTAATTGGTGCAATAGTTATCGTCCTAAGATGTTTATTCATTTCATTGGGTGAAATGACTAAACAGGGTCTCGTTTTTCTAATTTCACTTCCAACCGTGGGATCGAGATTGACTATAACAATATGATATTGTTTTATTTCCATTCCTCAAGATTTTCGTCGTTAAAGATGTCATCAATCAGAAGTCTATCATCCCCGTTTTCTCGCATCAACTTGAATGATTTTTCCCAACCTTGTCTTGGTTTTGAGACAGGTTTTAAAATGATTCGACCTTTTTCAAGGATCAATTCGACTTTGTCTTTGATGTCATATTTCTCCAAAAGATTTTTTGTCAATCTGATCCCTTTCGAATTCCCGATGTCAATAATTGATACCTGCATAAGTTCTCGTTTTATAATTACAATGTAATTACAAAGGTAAGCATTATTTCATTCTATCCTTCTTTTATTCTCTTTTTTATTATGGCTGGAAACAACCTTATTAATTGCGAGAATGCCACTTTGCTATAAGGGATGTGCCAGGCCTTCATGGTATGGCTCCATTTGGCATCGGGAATTTGTTTAAGCAAAGAGGCAATTTCCTGATTATACGGAAATTCAATCTTAATCCGATTTTCCCCGCTGAGTTCAATTTTTGAAGCTTTCATATTGCTTAATCCGACTTCAGGTCAAAAGGTAATCAATCTGTGACCGGTTTTTTTTAAAATCAATAAAAAAAGGTGTTGTTATCCCCAAATACAAGTAATCACAACAAATTGAAAAATGACATGAGGTTATCTCACCATAGGAGGAATAACCAGACCTCCCCTGAAATCAGATTCATGGTTCTATGGATGCTTAGAAAAGAAAAAAACAATTTTGTTTGCGACCATCCACCTAAAATAGGATTTATTTCATACCAGGAAATAAAAAATGGAGCAAAAAGACTATCTATTAAGGGAAATTGAGAAAATTGCATGAGTGCTAATTGCAATTCTAAATGGTTTATTTGGTGCAAAAGAAAACCTTTCAATATCAATTATTAGCCATTTAAACAAAACGAAAAGGGCTGAAAAACAAAAACTCCCCACCGGTCCGGGTGAGGAATTTCGGAAATTTAAAGTGTAAAGTGCAACGTCAAAAACGAAAAATGCAAAATGTAAATGATTACACTTTGCACCTTTGCATTTTGCACTTTTTTCTTGTAGCGGGATCGAGAGTTGAACTCGAGACCTCCGGGTTATGAATCCGACGCTCTAACCATCTGAGCTATCCCGCCAATTTTGAGGGTGCAAAATTAATTTATTTTTTCAATATCTGCGAATATTCGGCAGCCCTTTCCGAAAAAAACGCTGTCACCATCTTCCCAAATTATACCGAGGGCCCAATCCAGATTGTTTTTGCATTCACAAACTCTTTAATCCCCAAGGATCCCAGCTCCCTGCCAAACCCTGATTTTTTTACCCCTCCAAAAGGCAACCGGGGATCCGATTTTGTCATTCCGTTCACAAACATGGCGCCTGTGATGACTTTTCTGGCTACCGCTTCTCCACGGTGGAGGTTTGTTGTCCATACACACCCTCCCAATCCAAACTCAGTGTCGTTGGCTACCGAAATGGCTTCTGCTTCATCTGCAACCGGAATGATGACGGCAACCGGGCCAAAAGTCTCTTCATCATATACCCGCATCCCTTTTTTAACATCTGCCAGAATGGTCGGTTCAAAATAACAACCGGGAAGCTCCGGACGTTTACCCCCGAAAACAAGACGGGCCCCTTCGCCGATGGAACCATTCACCTGCCGTTCAATTTCATCCACCAGGTCAGCTCTTGCCATGGGGCCAACCTGCGTTTCGGGATCCATGGGATCACCGGTTCTAAGTAATTCAAAAGCATGACACAACTCATTTTCAAACTGCGTAGCGATCGGTTTTGTAACAATAAACCGTTTGGCAGCAATACAACTTTGTCCCTGGTTGAGCATCCGCGCTGTAACAGCCGTTTTTACAGCGGCATCCATATCGGCATCCTCCAGAACGATAAATGGATCGGACCCGCCTAATTCAAGAACTGTCTTTTTTATGTGCTTACCTGCCTGGGAAGCAACATGGCTTCCGGCCGATCCGCTTCCTGTAACGGTTGCCGCCATCACATCGGGATGAGCAATAACATTTCCCACAGCTCCGGCAGGGATCATCAGCGAACGAAACAGATTGGCAGGGAACCCTGCTTCCTGAAAGATACCTTCAATGGCCAGTGAACACCCCGGAACATTGGATGCATGTTTGAGCAATGCAGCATTACCGGCCATTAACGACGGCGCTGCAAACCTGAATACCTGCCAGAATGGAAAATTCCAGGGCATCACGGCAAGGACAATGCCCAGTGGCTGGCAGACCACCAGGCTTCGCTGGGCATCGGAAACAATTTCCTCATCCCTGAGTATCTCCGCAGCGTGGTCAGCGTAAAAATCACAAACCAGTGCACACTTTTCAATCTCTGCTGTCGACTCCCTGATAATTTTTCCCATCTCAAGGGTCATCAACCGGGCATAAATATTTTTTTTATCCCGCAAAATCCGGGCAGCTTCCCTGAAAAGCCGGGCCCGGTAATCGAAGGTCGTTTCTTTCCATGTCAACCAGGCAGATTGGACCGACTGAATAATGATTCCAACCTCTTTTTCAGAATGTTCAGGATATTCCCCGATCAATTCATTGTTGTAAGGATTAATGCTCTGCATCATTTTACGAATGTTTAAAATTTTAAAAAAAAGCCTAACAGGTTGACCAGGTTGACCAGGTTGACCAGGTTGACCAGGTTGACCAGGTTTAACTTGTCTAACCTGTTCTAACCTGTCTGACCTGTTTCCTGGTTTTCCAAACTCAGTTTCTCCCTCAGGTAGGCTCCGGTATAGGATTCCCCGACCCGGGTAAGTTCTTCCGGTGTCCCTTTAAATACAACATAACCTCCTTCATCGCCACCCTCCCGGCCTAAGTCGATAACCCAATCGGCGCATTTGATCACCTCCTGGTTGTGTTCAATGACAAGAATGGTATGGCCATGCCCGATCAGTGATTCAAAGGCATTCAGTAATTTATCAATATCATGAAAATGAAGTCCGGTAGTGGGTTCATCAAAAATAAAGAGGGTTGGTTTTTCACTGGTACCCTTGATCAGGAAAAATGCAAGTTTTATACGCTGGGCTTCGCCACCTGAAAGGGTGCTGGAGGATTGTCCCAGGCGCAGGTATCCCAACCCCACATCCTGCAATGGTTTTAAGCGGGCAAGAATGCGTTTCTCGGTACCTCCGTGTTTGGTGTTGACATGAAAGAATTCCATCGCTTCATCCACGGTCATGTTCAGGATATCAACAATATTTTTATCGTGGTATTTAACATCCAGCGCTTCATCCTTAAACCGATGACCCCTGCAGCTTTCACAAGGGAGATAGAGATCGGCCATGAACTGCATTTCAATTTTCACAACGCCTTCTCCCTGACAGGTTTCGCACCGTCCGCCCTCAACATTAAAAGAAAAGTAGCCTGGCTTATTTCCACGGATTACCGATAATTGCTGAGTGGCAAAGAGATTTCTGATTTCATCAAAAGCTTTGGTATAGGTTGCCGGGTTTGAACGCGATGACCGCCCGATGGGATTCTGATCAATGAATTCAATGGAGCCCAGCCGGTTATAATCGCCACCCAGTCTGTCGAATTTCCCTGTTTTTTCACCAAAACCACCCTGTATTTTTTTCAGGGCCGGAAAAAGAATGCGCTTCACGAGCGATGACTTACCGCTTCCGCTGACACCGGTGATGACGGTGAAAATATGCAAAGGGATTTGAACGTCAATATTTTTAAGGTTGTTTTCGCGGGCCCCTTTGATCGATATGTATTCTATCCATTTGCGTCTTGACAACGGGATGTGGATGGCCAGGGTGTGGTTCAGGTATTTTCCGGTTAGGCTTTTGGCATCCTTCACCATTTCGGAAGGTTTTCCCTGAAAAACGATCTCGCCCCCATTGTGGCCGGCCAGAGGGCCAATATCGATGATCTGATCAGCGGCCCGCATAATTTCTTCATCATGCTCAACAACAATGACTGTATTGCCCATGTTGCGGAGTTTCAACAATACGGTGATGAGCCGTTGTGTGTCGCGAGGATGCAATCCTATGCTGGGTTCATCGAGGATATACATAGCCCCGACCAGATTGCTTCCCAGGGCGGTGGAAAGGTTGATCCGCTGCGATTCGCCACCAGAAAGGGTAGAGGAGAGCCTGTTCAGCGTGAGGTATCCGAGCCCAACATCGTTCATGATCCCCAGCCGGTTGTTAATTTCAATCAGCAACCGTTGCGAAACAACCCGTTCGTAATCATTAAGTTCAATGTTTTTACAAAAATGATAAAGTTCCTCAACCGGCATCAGCACGAGGTCGCTGATCGATTTTCCGTTAATTTTAACGTAGGAGGCATCTTTACGCAAACGGGTCCCTTTGCATTCGGGACAGATCGTCTTCCCACGGTAACGTGACATCATCACCCGGTACTGGACTTTGTAATTCTGGCTTTCAACAAATTTAAAGAACTCGTTTAAACCTTTGAAATATGAATTGCCTTTCCAAAGCAACTCACGATGCTCCGGACTGAGGTCGCGAATGGGTTTATGAAGGGGAAAATCGAATTTATGGGCATGGATCATCAATTCGCTTTGCCACTCCGTCATTTTTTCTCCGCGCCAGCAGGCGATGGCATTTTCATAAACCGACATGCTTTTATCAGGCATTACCAGGTCTTCGTCAATACCAATCACGCTCCCAAAGCCTTCACAACTTTTACATGCTCCGTATGGGTTATTGAAACTGAATAAATTGACCGATGGTTCTTCAAAGGTCAATCCGTCGGCTTCAAATTTGTTCGAAAAAGTATGTGAAGTGGTATTTCCGTTGGCGGTTTCCAGCATACAATAGCCATGTCCTTCAAAGTAAGCGGTTTGCACTGAATCGGCTATACGGCCCGGGAGTTCGTCATCTGCATGGTTGACCATGAAACGGTCGATCAGAATAAAGGGTTCCTGGAAGGAGGTGATTTTTTGATCTGTGATCTCATCCAGACGAAAAATCTGACCATCCACCATAATCCGGGTAAAACCCTGTTGTAAAAGAATTTTGCACTTTTGATGAAACTCCTTGGTTTTTCCGATCAGAAATAATGGCGCAAACAGTGAGGCACGGGCTCCATCGGGCAGGTTAAGGATATAATCGACAATATCGGTTACGGTATCTCTTTTCACAAGGGTGCCCGAGATGGGTGAATATGTTTTTCCGATCCTTGCAAAAAGCAGTTTCAGATACTCATATATTTCTGTCGAAGTCCCGACAGTAGAGCGGGGATTCAGCGTATTTACCTTTTGTTCGATGGCAATGGCAGGCGCTATCCCCTGGATGGATTCCACTTCAGGTTTGCTCATCCGTCCGAGAAATTGACGTGCATAGGAGCTCAAGCTTTCAACATAGCGGCGTTGCCCTTCGGCGTATAGCGTATCGAAAGCAAGTGAAGACTTTCCGGAGCCGGACAAACCGGTAATGACCACGAATTTGTTACGTGGAATGGCAATGGTTACATTTTTCAGATTGTTGACTTTGGCCCCTTTAATGATGATAAAATCCTTTGGGCTCAGTGTATTTACATCCATCTTTTCCTCTTCTCCGTCGTTGATCCGGACAAAATTATAAAGAAAACTTGCTTTTTTGTTTTTTTTATTTACTTTTGCGAAACATAATCAAACAATCAACGTATCACAGGATCATTAACCAGCGCTTTGAATTTCTCAGGCGCCAAATATAGGAGGGCATCTATCGACTAGACTTCTACTCTTTTTTTGAATAAAAAAGGAGGCCCAATGCAAGCCCATGTCATTAGTGATCAGGATTTGATCGGAAAATATTTATCCGGTCAGGAATCTGCCCTTGAAAAACTCATTCGCCGTCATAAGAATCGTGTATTTGCTTATATTCTTATGATTGTTAAGGATAAAGACCTTGCCGAAGATCTTTTTCAGGATACGTTTATTAAAGTAATCAACACATTTCGTTCCGGGACTTACAAGGAGGAAGGAAAGTTTATTCAATGGGTAATGCGGATTGCGCATAACCTGATCATTGATTATTTCCGGAAATCGAAACGGATTCCCATTATCGAAAACAGCGATGAATACGACATTTTTGATAAAGTGCGGATTCCTATTGAATCGGTAGAGGATATACTCATCACCGAACAGATTCATAAAGATGTTAAAAAGCTTATTGATTACCTTCCCAGCGAACAAAAAGAAGTGCTCGTCATGCGGCATTATCACGATATGAGTTTTAAGGATATTGCCGAAACGACCAATGTGAGCATCAATACCGCGCTGGGACGGATGCGTTATGCACTGATCAATCTGCGTAAACTGGTTAAGGAAAAAGAGGTAATCCTGACAATATAGTTGAAAACTTTTTTTATCCTTTTGTAAAATATTCCTGAGAGGATTCCCGTTTCATAGGTATCAACATTATCACTAACCAATTATTTGCCTATGAAGCGATCTGCTACGATTTATTCTTTGTTACAAAAACATGCAAAGGTAAACAAACCTTCTGTTGAGAAACGAAGGATGAGAAAGGATGTTTCTCCCAGCGAGCCGGTGATCCGCAACCTTCTCAGTTACTCACAAGCACTCACTGTAATAACGACCCACAACAACGGATTCATCAATCTGGTGATGAACTAAAACAAAAAACCCGCTTGAGCGGGTTTTTTTAATTCATTTATACGGGAACTGCTATTTTCGCTCCTCTTTAATACGGGCTTTTTTACCCTGTAACCCACGAAGGTAGTAAATACGGGCCCTGCGAACAACGCCGTGTTTATTTACTTCAACTTTGTCGATAAAAGGAGAGGTGGCCGGAAAGATACGTTCAACCCCAATGTTCCCGGAAATTTTTCTTACTGTAAAAGTTTCGTTCAATCCTTTACCGCTACGCTGTAAAACGACACCCTGGAAAGTCTGGATACGTTCTTTGTTTCCCTCTTTGATTTTATAATGAACAGTAATTGTATCTCCTGCCTTAAATACCGGCAAATCGTTTTTCTGGATGATGGTCTCCTCGATAAACCTCATTATTTCCCCTTTGTTCATGGCTTTCGTATGATTTTATGCGGGTTTGCACTAAAAAGTGTGCAAATATAGTAATTAATTTTTTACTTCCACGACTTCCGGTAATATTTTGTTCTTATTATTCAACCCCGGATCCCATGTCCTGGTCCAAGTTAAGTCCTGGTCGCCGTTTTTCAGTGCGTATCAGCGCTTGTTCATGGCGCCACCGGGCAATTTCACGATCATTGCCGGAAAGCAATATATCCGGGACTTTCAATCCCCTGTAATCGAATGGGCGTGTATATGCCGGTGGTGAAACAAGTCCATCCTGAAATGAATCCGATAAAGCAGAAGTTTCATCATTCAATACACCCGGGAGGATCCGTACGATGGTATCCGTTAATACAACGGCAGCCATTTCACCTCCTGATAAAACATAGTCCCCGATGGATATTTCACGGGTTATAAAATGCTGCCGGATGCGTTCATCAATCCCTTTGTAGTGTCCGCAAAGAATCAGAAGGTTGGTTTTTAATGATAATTGATTGGCAATACCCTGGTTTAACAATTCCCCGTCGGGACTCAGGTAGATGATTTCATCATACTCCCTGGTTGCTTTCATGGTTTCGATACAACGAACTACCGGATCGATCATCATCACCATACCGGCTCCGCCACCAAATGGATAATCGTCAACCCGCTTGTGTTTATCGGTTGCCCAGTTTCGGATATTATATATATTGATGGTAACAAGGCCTTTCTCCTGTGCCCGTTTCAGAATGGAATGGCTGAACGGCCCCTCAAACATTTCAGGGAATAAAGTAAGGATATCAAGGTTCATCATTCTGTAATTAATCTGGTCATTCACATTTTAGACAATCACCTTCAACCCGTCATATGCCAATTGAATAAAATCAGGCAACCGGCTGTTGACCTCATCATGCAATCCGACAAAATGGCTGAGGTGGGTAAGGTAACCAGCTTCCGGCCGGAGTTTTTTCAGAATCTCTACGGCTTCCCCGACCGAAAAATGAGAAACGTGTTTTGAGTTGCGTAAAGCATTCAGAACCACCACGCGCGATCCCATGACCTTTTCAAGCTCCTCATCGGCTATAAAACTGGCATCGGTGATGTACGTAAAATCACCAATCCGAAACCCGGTAACAGGAAGCTTTTCATGCAGTACCTGGATGGGAATAAACTCAATGCCCTTTACCTTAAAGGGTTTTTCATCGATGGGATGAAGTTCGAGTTGTGGGGCGCCGAAATACCGGGTCTCTGAAAAAATATAGGGAAACTCCACGCGAATGGCTTCCAGTACCCGGGGAGTGCCATAAATATCAATTTTTTTATTCAGTACATAGTTAAAAGCCCTCACATCATCCAGCCCGGCTATATGATCCCGATGTTCATGCGTAAAGATCACTGCATCGAGATTGGTGACATTTTCACGCAACATTTGAATCCTGAAATCAGGACCGCAATCGATAACAAAAGTAAACCCGCTCACCTCAATCATGATGGAGGTACGGAATCGCTTATCGCGGGGATTGGTTGACGTACAAACAGGACAATCGCATGTGATGACCGGGACGCCAATGGAGGTACCGGTTCCCAGAAAAGTGACTTTTATCCGGTCTGAATTAATTTTTTGCATCAGAAAATAAGTTCATCCACCTGGTTCTTATCGATGGTCAGTTGTTTTTTTAAATCTTCTCTGGTAGCCAGAACGCGCTCAGTCCGCATCTGTTTATGAAACAAAAGGGTCACAATTTGTCCTTCGATTCTTCCATAGTTTTCGAACAGGTGTGCTTCCACTTCGGTATGGAGGGGTTCTGCTTCGTTTTTTCTGATGAAGCACATGGCCCTCGAAAAACAATCATCGCCAATTACTGTTACGGCATAAACCCCATTGGGGGGTACCAGCTTGCAATCTTCTTCAATTCTGACCGAATAACAGGGAAATCCGATTTCTTCTAAAACGACGCTGCTTCTCATGGCCAAACCCATGATGATGTACTGATGGTCAAGGTAGGCATTGGCTTTTTGAATATTCCCGTCCTGTAATGCTTTCCTGATTTTTGTCGAACTGACTGACTCGTTCTGGATATCCTGTTCCGGGATCTCTTCCACTTCAAAACCATGGAGTGTTCCGAGTTTCCGCAAAGCGTCGTAATCGCCCTCCCGGTTATGGCCGAAATGATGGTTGAACCCGATGACAATCTTTCGGGCATGCAATCGGTTCAATAAAATATTTCTGACAAAATCAATGGAGCTGGTATGGGAAAACTCCACTGTAAACTCCACGATGATCAGGTTATCGAGGCCCGCTTTGTGAAGCAGGGATATTTTCTCCCGCTGTGAACTGATTAGAAATAAATTTTTTCCGGCAGCCTCCGGATAGAGCACTTTTCTTGGATGCGGATGAAAAGTGATTAAAACCGTTTCACCTCCGATATCGAAAGCAATTTTTTTTAATCGGTTCAGAATGACCTTGTGCCCAATGTGAACCCCGTCGAAAGATCCGGTTGTAACGACCGCATTTTGGATTGCTTCAACCTGGTCAAAACCATAAAATATTTTCACCTTATATGTTTCTCCTTCCTGTTTTTACTTAAACCGTTCATCGTTTTTTTTTGCATAAAAGGCTACCTTTTCAAGCGAAGTGATCATATCGTATTCTTCGAGATATACGTAAGGCGGAACATTCAGCGGTTTGGGAGTGAAATTCAGCAGGCCTTTGATCCCGGTCAGGACAAGGGCTTCAGCTATCACAGGAGCTTGTTCAGAGGGGACAGCTATGATTCCAATGGAGATATTGTTTTGTTTAATGATATCTTGCATCTGATTTACATGATAACATGCCACCCCGTCATAAACCCGGTTGATTTTTTCAGGATTAATGTCGAATGCAGCGATGATGGAGAGTTTTGAACGCTTCCCTTTAATATAGCTGATGATTGCTTTTCCCAGATTGCCCAGACCGACGACAGCTACCCGCTGTCCTTTTTCAGAGTCAATGATTTTTCCGATTAGTTCAATCAGCTCCTTGATATCATAGCCTTTCCGGAGATTTCCGGAATAACCGATCAGCATCAGGTCCCTCCGTACCTGTACCGGTGTTATATGCAACATCTGTGCAATTTCATGTGAAAAAACATGCATTTTTTCTTTCGAAAGGATCATCAACAGGGCACGCCGGTACTGACTTAAACGTTCAACCGTCTTATGCGGTAAATTTTTTATAAACATGGCTGATTTATTGGAATTATTACTTTAAATATACTGCCCTGGCCGGGAGCGCTGGTTACTTCAATTTTTCCCGAATAGTTGTCCACGAGTTTTTTAACAATAGACAGGCCCAGTCCGCTTCCTGAAATATTCTTGGTGTCCTCGTTTTTGATACGGACAAAATCGTCGAATATTTTTTCGATATCGTTTTGACTCATACCAATACCACTGTCTTCGACCTGAATGATCATACAACCCTCATTTTTATGAATGTTACAGGCTACAGTTCCACCCTCTTTATTGTATTTTATAGCATTGGAAACCAGATTGTTAAAAATTATTTCAATCTCTTCTTCATCTGCCTGGAGGATCAATGGGGCTACTCCCTGTAATTCGATGTCAACCTCCCGCTGGATGGCGTATGGCCGCATTGTATCAATGGCTGTACGTGCAACCTTCAACAGGTCAACATCTGCCATATTTCGTTTGGCTTTTCCGGATTCAACCCGGGTCAGATCGAGTAAATCGAGGATAAGGTTCCGCATTCCCCTGATCCTGTCGAGAGAGCGGTCAATGATACCATCGTAATCTTCCAGGTTCGGCCCCAACTGGCGTTCTTTTGTCATTTTCAGGTATCCCTCAATGGCATTGAGCGGCGCTTTAAGCTCGTGGGATAATATGGAAAGGAACGTAAAACGGATCTTTTTTCCTGCATCCTGTAACTTATTGGTCATCTTTTTCAGGAAAACCCGTTTGGTGATGTTTTCGATAGACGACTTCAGTTCCTGAGGGGTAAATGGTTTGGGAATGAAATCGTAAGCGCCGTCGCTCGTTGCTTTTACCGCCAATTCAAGGGAAGCATAGGAGGTGATCATTACAACAATAATATCTTTCTTCTTCTTTTTAATGTATTCCAGAACTTCAATTCCTTGTATCCCTGGCAGTTTGTTGTCCAGGAGCAGGATATCCGGGATATTGGTCTCAATAATTGTTATCCCTGCTTCGCCTGTAGGGGCTTCCATTACTTCAAATTCTATGGGTTCCTCCATGAATGGATAATCAACCCTGAAATTTCGTAAAATCCGGGTGACTCCGCTCCTGATTCCGGGTTCGTCATCAACAACAAGTATTTTGAGTATTGACATGGTTAAAATCCTATTAATGATTGGATGAATATTGGGTAATCAGTTCACTCTTTGGTGGTTAATGACAGCAACTTAAAAATCTCTTCTTTCAGCAGTTCCGATCGGATCCCTTTTTCCAAAAAGCGATCGGCTTTAATCCACTGACGGTTGCTTTCGTCATGGATGTCAAAAGCAATTCCGGTTTCAGCAGCGACTCCTGTTGCAATGATGATGGGGACATCGGGATATTTCTTTTTAATTTTGTAGCACAGAATAAACCCACTATCCTCTTTTTCCATCATCAGGTCAACGATTGCAAGGTCTGGTTTCACTTTTTCAATCAGGCGCTCTGCTTCACGCTGTCCGTCGGCGGTGATGGTATTAAAACCAAATTGACGGACTTTTGCCTGTAATTGGAACAGATAATCCTGATCGTCATCAACAATTAGAATTGTAATATTTTCCGGTTTCATTTTTTCTTCCTGTTTTAAAACGCAACTTCAAAATTCGTTCTTCCATATTCTGCTTTCGATATTCTTTTATCCTTTTCCCCGTGGCAGTGTGATCCTGAAAATGGTCCCGGTGGGCCCTTTGGCAGGGTTAATATTGGAATCGACATGGATTTTCCCTTTATGCATTTTTATTATTCCATATATCAGGGCAAGTCCCAGTCCGGTTCCTTTTCCAATCTCTTTGGTAGTAAAGAAAGGGGTGAAAAGTTTGTCCATATCCTCTGGCCGGATTCCGGTTCCTGTATCTTTGATAAAAAAATCAATTTCTTCTTTATTTCCTTCAACACTCACGGTCAGTAACCCACCTTTTGGCATCGCCTCAATGGCATTTTTCACCAGATTTGTCAGTACCTGCATCATTTGATCGATATCAAGAAAAGCCACCGGGTCTTCAATATGGGGCTCAATGGAAATGGTTACATTATCGGGTTTGATAATGGATTGTATGGCATGTTTTAAAAATTTGACAACATCGGTTTCGGTCAAGGCGACCTGGTTTTTACGGGCAAAGTTCAGGAGCCCGCTGACAATTTTTTTACAGCGCTCGGCCTGTTCCACAATAAGTTTCAGGTCTTCGCGCACGGCTGCACCTTCAGGGGCTTCATCCATCAGAATATTGCTATACATGGTAATGATACCCAAGGGGTTGTTCAGTTCATGTGCGATGCCGGCCGAGAGCTGTCCCATATGGGCAAGTTTCTCCGATTGACGCAACGCAGCTTTGGCGCGGGCAAGTTTTTCGTTTGATACATTCAGGTTGCTGATGGAGTCGTGAAGTTTTTCAATGGTATAGGGAAGGCACATCTCGGTTTCAGCAAGTCCCTGAACAATGGCATTGGCATGCTCTATACAGGTGTCATAACCACATGCCCCGCAATTCAGGTAATCCTGTGCAGAAAATTTGCCCATGGCATGAAGTGCATTCAGCAGGTTTTCGTCGATGGCTGGTGCAAGGCGGCGATCTTCGGGCGTAAAGCTTTGTGAAAGATTGATGTTGCCGTATCTTTCCATTTCTTTATTCCAGGTCTCCGAATCCAACGATTGTAATTTTTTTCTCACATATTCACCAACGGCGGCGCTTCGTGAAAACCGTTTCCCCCCGGGTGAAGTCCCGGGTCCCATGATGCACCCATCGCAACAGAGCAGCATCAGGTGTTTGTCGCGGATGTAGCCTTCTTCAAATTCCTTAATGGCTTCCTTGAAATTTACCCTTCCTTCGGCAATGACAACATGCTCTTCAGGAATTGTTTCCCGGCTGTTTGAGGAATAATAGAGTCCCCGGCTGATCGGAAAAATGGATCCTTTTCCGCTGAATGGCGGGTCGAAATGAGCAGGGAGGGTATTGTCCTGGCGTATGTCGCGCTGTTGGAACATCTCTCTGAGCTCCAGGAAGGTCAGTACTTCATCAACCTCGGTGGTTTCGGCTTTTTTAGCAAAACAGGGGCCGATAAAGACCACTTTGATATCCGGACCATATTTTTCTTTCATGACACGGGTCATGGCTACCATGGGGGAGGCAATCGGAACAAGATAGGGTACCATTTCAGGATGATAATGGCGGATAAAAAAAACAATGGCAGGACAATCTGAAGAGATATCCCCCCTGTTTTTTTCGTCCGAAAGGCGCTTTTCATAGGCATGGGCAACCAGATCGGCGCCAAAAGAAACTTCTGTCACATAATGAAACCCAAGTTTACGGACCATCCCGACAAAAATCCGGTGGTCGTTGATTTCCTCAAATTCGGCCGGGAAACTGGGAGCAATACAAGCAACAATGGGAGCTCCCGACGACAACAGGGTTTCTACCTCAGAGATGGAGCGGAGCGGATATTTTGCACCCTGACTGCAAACCTTGACACAGTTGCCGCAACCGATGCATCGGTCGTTGAGGACTTCGGCCTGCCCGTTGATAATTTTTATTGCCTTTACCGGACACTCCCTGACACAGGTAAAGCAAACCCGGCACCGGTCTTTCAGGGTGAACACCAACTGCCGGTGATAGGAGTGGCTCATTGAACTTGGCCTTTTATGCGTGAAATATGAAGTAACTCCTTGTTTCTGCTGCTGTTGGGTACGGCAAGGAATTTTTCGTACAAATCGGTCATGATGGGGTTTTTATGGGCCACTTTAATAATCTCTTCCTCATCAACATCATAAATGGCTTTCATCCGTGTTTTCAATTTTTTTTCATCCCTTCCGGTTTGTTGTCCGCCCCCGTTGATGCACCCGAAAGGGCATGCCATAACTTCAACAATGTGGATATCATTCCCTCCGGTTTCTATTTCATCAAGCAGGGTTTTTACATTGGCCAGTCCACTGACAGCAACCACGTTGAGAATCTGTTTCCCGATCCTTACCCGGGCCTCCTTACGTGATTTTAATCCACGCAAATCATTGATCTTCAATGGATCCATCTCCTGTCCTGTCATCATGAAATGGATGGTCCTTAAAAGACCCTCAAGATGTCCTCCCGAAACTCCAAAGAGTTTACCGGCAGAACTCCGGGTGCTGAACGCCGGATCTTTTGGTTCCGGTTCCAGGGCTGAAAAATCAATCCCTAAAAGCTTGAAGATCTGAATCAGTTCACGGGTTGTGATTACAGCATCGACGAAAGGGGTATCGGAATTGTTAATGTGGTCGTTCACCGCTTCATCTTTTTTTGCAGTGCAGGGCATCACCGATACGACAAATACATTTTCCGGTTTCTGACCTGCCGAGCTGGTGATGTATTGTTTGATCAACCTGCCCATGATTTGCTGGGGTGAACGGATTGAAGACAGGTTTTTCAGGTACTCCGGCTTGCTGTTTTCAATAAATTTAACCCAGGATGGACAGCAGGAGGTAAATAGTGGCAGCGGTTCATGTTTGTTAAGCCGGTCAATGAATCCGGACGCTTCCTCCATGAGTGTCAGATCGGCTGCCATGGATGTGTCGAATACCTGACGGAACCCGGTTTTCTTTAATGCAGTGCGTAAAATGTTTAAAATATCTTTACTTGCTTTGATGTTAAATGCTTCAGCGATGGAGGCAGGAAGGGTTGGTGAAAATTGTATTACCGGAAAGCAGTTTTTATTGTTCAGGGCTTCAATGACCTTTTCAAAGGATTGTTTTTCTGTTAATGCCCCGGTAGGACAAACCTGGATACATTGGCCGCATTTAACACAGGTATCAACGTTTAAGCCTTTATTGAAGGCGGTACCGATCCTACTGTTGCTGCCGCGTCCAATAATATCAATGGCCCCAACCCCGATAACATCATCGCAGACCCTGATACAGCGTCCGCACAAGATGCATTTGGCCGGGTCGCGTTCAATACCCGGACAGGATTTATCAATCTGTACAGAAGCAGACTTAACGCGGTATTTGCGTTCCCTGACATGCAATTCTGCGGCAAGGTACTGAAGTTCGCATTGACCGTTTTTGTCACAGTAGAGGCAATCGTTGGGGTGGCTTGCGAGAAGCAGTTCAAGGATGGTTTTACGAGCTTTGATCACCCTGGGCGAATGGGTATAAACTTTCATCCATTCCTGAACAGGATAGGAGCAGGAAGGCACCAGTTGCGCAATGCCTTCAACCTCTACAACACACATTCTGCAACTGCCTGTCGGAGAAAATCCTTCCATGAAACATAAAGTAGGGACTTTAATTCCGATCCGGTCCAAAACATGTTTTATTGTTTCGCCTTTTCTGGCAGTAACAATCTGGTTATTGATATCTATATCAAATTGCATTTTACAGGTTATTTAAAAAAAATAGCGCTGAACTTACAACTGTCGAAACAGATGCCGCATCCCGTACATTTTTGTTCAATGATGAAATGGGGCATTTTAACCGATCCGATGATGGCATTCTCGGGACATTTTTTATGACATACATTACAACCTGTGCAGAGGTCAACATCGATATAAAAAGTTCTCAGGTTGTGGCACTCGCCTGCCCGGCAGATACGGTCGAAGATGTGTTCTTCGTATTCCTCCCTGAACCATTTAAGGCTTGAAAGGACCGGGTTTGGAGCGTTTTTACCCAAGCCGCACAAGGAGGTGTCGCGAATAACTGCTGCCAGGTTCTCTAATTGAACCATTCCTTTAAAGCGTTCAAGCGTTTCGTGTGAATTCTCCTCTTTGGGCCGGCGGGTAACCCCTTCCAGGATTTCAAGCATTCTTTTTGTCCCTTCCCGGCAAGGGATACACTTACCACAACTCTCCTTTTGAAGAAATTCCATGAAGTATTTCGACAGGTTGACCATGCAGGTATCTTCATCAAGGATGATCATTCCTCCAAAACTCAGTGAAGCGCCAATCTCCTGCAACGATTCGAACCCGATTTCAGTTTCCAGCTGTGAAGGTGGGATACATACTCCGGATGGACCGCCTAATTGAACAGCCTTCAGTTTTTTTCCGTTTTTCACACCACCTGCGATGGAGTATACAATGTCGGATAATTTTGTACCGAGGGCAATTTCAATGACGCCGGAATATTTTCCTTTTCCGGTAAGGCTATAAATTTTTGTTCCTGTATTTCCACTGGTCCCGATGGATTTGAACCAGGCTGGTCCGTTTTCGAGAATGGATGGGATGTTGGCGATGGTTTCTACATTGTTGACGATGGTAGGGTGTCCAAAAAGACCTTTTTCAGCAGGGTAGGGGGGTTTTTCAGAAGGGGTCCCGCGTTTACCCTCAAGGCTTGCTATCAGCGCAGTTTCTTCCCCACAAATAAAAGCTCCGGCACCTTGTCGGATTAAAATACTGATATTCACGCCACTACCAAAAATATTTTCACCTAAGAACCCATATTCCCTGGCTTGTTGTAACGCTGTTTGAAGAACCAGTAATCCGTGATTGTATTCAGAACGGATGTATATGTAAGCCTTGCTTGCCCCGATGGCATATGCTGCAATGGCAATCCCTTCTACAACCCGGTGTGGATCGCCTTCCAAAAGCGCCCGTTCCATAAAAGCGCCGGGGTCGCTTTCGTCGGCATTACAGATCAGATATTTTTGATCACTTCCGGCATTCAGGGCCATCGACCATTTTTTACCGGTAGGGTAACCTCCGCCACCGCGTCCTCGCAGCCCGCTCTGGTCAACAATTTCACAGACTTTTTCGGGAGTGTAGTTTAAAACTGTTTTGAATAATGACCGGTATCCGCCACGGGCAAGGTAATCATTGATATCCAGTGGTGAAATAATACCTGTATTACGGAGGATATTCCTGCGTTGTAATGCAAAAAAAGGAAGCTGGTCAATATAGGTTAGCCCCGGCCACTCCTCTGTTAAAGGCATCCTGTATTGACCGATTGCATTTTCATGCAGCAATGTGTGATGGAATACGGCATTGAGCATATCTTCAACCTTCTCTTCGGTTGCATGTTGAAAAGAGATACGCGTTTTACCGGGAAGTTGGACATCCATCATGGGTTCAGCGGTACAAAGCCCGAGACAACCAACGGAAACCAATTCCCCGTCAATTTTTTTCTCATGCAGGTACTTCTCAACAGCCTTGAAGGTTTTATCTGCGCCCGCTATCAATCCGCAGGTACCCATTCCGATATAGATCACCGGACGGGAAACTTTTTCCCTTTTTATTTGGGCCAGGGTTGAAGCGGTTGCTTTATCAAATAAACCGGAATAATTCTTGACTACCTTTTCAATAAGGAACTCTTTTATTTGTATGGCGCCGGAGGAAGTCATTTTACTCTTTTTTATCTTTAAATGAACGGATGATCTTACACAATGCTTCCGGAGTGATATGGGTGTGCCAGGTTTCATTGACCCTGATTACCGGGGCCTGTGAGCATGCTCCCATGCATGCAACAACTTCAAGACTGAATTTGCCGTCACGGCTGACATTTCCGGCTTTGATCTTTAAATGTTTCTCTAATTCCCCCAGCAGCGTGGATGATCCAAATAGATGACATGATGTGCCATGGCATAATTGAAAATGATAACGGCCCCGGGGATGAAAACAGAATTGATTGTAAAATGCAGCGACACCATATATTTTGTTAACCGGAAGGTTCAGGTGACCGGAAACCCCGGAAAGAATCTCCTCGGTTAAAAAACCATTTTCAGCCTGAATCTCCTGAAGGATGGGGAGCAAACCCTCTTTTTTATCGGGAGGGTATTTAGAAAGGATACGGCTAACCAGTTCGTCCATGTGTTAATGCAGCGATAATTATTTTATACAAAATTATTCTTTTTCCTTGAACAAAAAAGATTTAGTTGTGAAAAAAATAGCAATGTGAAAAAATAAACAAATATTTTTAAATGGTTTCGCCCTCTTTTTTTTTGTGGCCGGGAAAAAATGATTCAATGATATTTATACCTTTGATTAAATTCTCAGGATCAATGAACGTGGAACCGCTGCTGAAAATTCACAATGAATCGTGTATCAAATGTTACTCATGCGTCAGGATTTGTCCGGTTAAGGCCATCCGGGTGGATGTCAATACCGAATTCCCATCCATCATCCCGGAGCGTTGTATTGGTTGCGGGAGTTGTTACAGGGGCTGTTCCCCCGGTGCAATTTCGTACCGAAGCTCGGTTGACGAAGCCATCCGTTTGCTGGCATCGGGCCAGCGGGTTGCAGCCATCTGTGATCCGACAATTTCCGGCGAATTCCACGATATTACCGATTATCGGAAATTTGTTGAGATGATCCGGCAATTGGGCTTTTCCTTAATCAGCGAGACCTCGTTTGGCGTTGACCTTGTTGCACGGAAATACAAGGAAATTTTCGAAAATTTTAAAGGGAAATATCATATTTCTGCCAACTGCCCTTCGGTTGTTGCTTATATTGAAAAGTATTATCCGGAACTGATCACCAACCTGGCCCCGGTTGTTTCGCCTATGGTAGCAACAGCAAAAGTTATCCGGAAACAGTATGGCCCTGACCTGAAAATAATTTCCATTGGCCCCTGTATTGCATCCAAGGATGAAGCATTGAAATATGAAGGTGATGCAAAAATTGATGCTGTTCTGACCTTCATCGAGTTGCGTGAACTGTTTTCACGATTTAATATTCGTGAAAGCCAGCTTGAATTTTCCGAGTTTGATCCCCCGCTGGGATTTAAGGGGTCACTTTATCCGATCTCCAATGGAATGCTACAGGGTGTAGATATCAATGAGGATTTGCTTACCGGCGCTGTTATTACAACCGAAGGACGCAACAATATGGTAGATGCCATAAAAGAATTCAATTCCAGGATTGAAAAGATAAAACGTCATTTTAATATTTTTTATGATGAAGGTTGTCTGATGGGCCCCGGAACCTCCCCCGGCGGGGAAAAATTTCTGCGTATGACACTGGTTACGGATTATGCCAACAAACGACTCATAGATTTTGATAAAAAGGAATGGGAAGAAAATATTTCTGTTTTTGAAGAGATAGACCTGTCACGGCAGTTTATACCCGATGATCAGCGATTGCCAGTCCCGGCAGAGGAAATAATCGAAGAAACACTGTCGATGATCAACCGATTGGGTGAAAAGGACAATGAAATAGGATGTGAAACATGCGGATATTCAAGTTGCCGTGAATTTGCCATTGCCGTTGCACAGGGATTGGCTACAACGGAAATGTGCCATGTTTTCAGCGGAAGGAACCGCCAGGAATACATCCTTACCCTTCGTTCAACCAATGAAAACCTCGCAAAAACCAAAGCAGCCCTCAAGGAATCCGAAGAAAAAGCAAAACATGAACAGGAAGCACAGAAAGAGGCCAGCGACATAACCTCCGCAATGCTTCAAAAACTTCTGTCAGGTGTCGTAATTGTGGACGATAAAATGAAGGTAGTCCAGTCAAACAGAGCTTTTATCCGTATCCTGGGCGAAGAAGCCGCCCTGGTGGACGAGGTGATCCCCGGACTGGTGGGCGCCGATTTAAAAACCCTTTTACCGGTCCACTTTTATAAAATGTTCTCTTACGTTCTTACAACCGATGATCCCATCGAAAATAAAGATGTTCAGTATGAAGATAACAAACTCGGGGTTTCCATCTTTCCCATCCAGAGCCACAAATATGTTGGAGGAATTTTACGGGATATGTATGTTCCGGAAGTCAGAAAAGAACAAATTATCAGCCGGCTGACCGATGTGATCGATGAACATTTTGACACCGTTCAAAAAATTGCCTATTTGCTTGGCGAAGGCGCTGCCAGGACAGAACAAATGCTCAACTCCATCATTGAATCTTATAAAACAAGGGAAAATAAGTAATCTCTGATGGGTCATTTGCAAGACCATTAAAAATACCTGAAATCCGTGGACGAAAAATTTTTCATCGAAATTAACTGCCAGCAAAAAAGTCACGGGGATGCAAGGGTTTGCGGTGATGTTTTTCTTTCCCGCCGCATCAAGGAAGAGGGCCGAATCATTGTTACTTTATCCGATGGTATGGGACATGGGATTAAGGCCAATATTTTAGGGACACTCACGGCAACACTCGCGGTTAATTTTACCCAGGAACATAAAAGTGTCCCGAAAATTGCAGAAATAATTATGGAAACTTTGCCGGTTGATAGTGTGAAGCATATGAATTACAGTACCTTCACGATTGCTGAAATCGATGTTGAGGGAGAGGTTCGGATTCTGGAATACGAAAATCCAAAAACACTGATGTTCAGAGGGGCACGATTGCACGAACCGGAATGGAATTGCGTCTTTCTGGAAGGAGAAAAGCACAGTGGAAGGGAAATCCTGACAACCAACTTCAAACCTCAGAAAGAGGACCGGATCGTGTTTTGTTCTGATGGTGTTACACAGTCAGGACTGGGCAGTGATAAGTACCCTGTAGGGTGGGGAATAAATAACCTGGAGAAATTTATTTTAGATGCAATTGAGGATGAGCATGATATATCTGCTGTCAAGCTGGCGTCAAAAGTGGTCAATAAAGCCAACATGAACGATAATCTTCATCCCATAGACGATATCAGTTGCGGCGTTATCTATTTTCGTGAACCCCGGAAACTGATGATCTGTACCGGGCCTCCCCAGGATCCCTCAAACGATGCCCACTTCTGCGACATATTCAGACAGTTCGACGGAATAAAAATAATTTGTGGCGCAACAACAGGCGATATGGTTGCCCGTGAATGGAAGGAGGAGATTCAGGACACCAACATCATGCTCGACCCGGACCTTCCACCGGTTTCCCATATGCCAGGGGTTGACCTGATTACCGAAGGTATATTGACGCTGAGCAAAGTGAGTGAATTGTTAAAGAAATTTCATAACAACTACAAACTGGGTAAAGGCCCTGCCGATGAAATCATTAAAATGCTGCTCGAATGTGATGAGATCCATTTTCTGGTCGGGACCAATATTAATATCGCACATCAGGACCCGACCTTACCGGTAGAGCTGGAGCTTCGCCGTACTGTTGTTCATCGCATTACCCGGACCCTCGAAGAAAAATTTCTGAAAGAGGTGACGATGGAGTTTTTTTAATATGAAACTAATTTATTTACGATTTAGTCAGAAAAATTTCAGGAGATGGAAAAAAAAATCTTTCTTGCCCTTTTCTTCATGACAACGACACTGGTTGGTCATGGACAGAATTATTTCAGAAGCGGAATCTTTCTGCACCATTCTACCGGAGCGTGCATCTGGGGGCCTAATGGTAGCAATACATCCGTTCCACAAGAGATGGATGAATACAATGTATTGCATGGGCTTATTGGTTCACAGACGGTTACCATGAATGAAGAGTGGTGGTCGCCCGGTGATAACGAATGGGCCACCCAGCATGCTTTTTTCGAAGATCCGAGTCCGGTGACCGGGATTGGTTATTATCTTCCGGATAATAAGATCATCGTAATCAAGACCTGTTTTCCGGCATCTTCAATGAGCGGGGCAGGAGGGCCTGCCGATACCCTTTCTCCCTATTTGAAAACAGTATATAATTACAAATGGCATTGGCGTCATATCATTCATGTGATGCGCGATCATCCCGAAAACTTCTTTGTGATCTGGACGAATGCCCCACTTGAACCATACAGCACCAACCTTACGGAAGCGGCTCTTTCAAAATGGTTTTGCACCTGGGCAAAAGATACGCTTGCCCAGGGCCTTGACCCGCAGACCGGGGTTTTTCCTGCCAATGTATATGTTTTCGATTTTTTTCACAAACTGACAGGCCCAAATGGGATGATGCGGAGTTATTATGCAGCAGGTCCCGGGGATTCCCATCCAAATGCTGCTGCAACCCAACTGGTTGCCCCTCAGTTTGTTGGGGAGATATTTGATGCATCCATCGATTATGAAGTGATCTATGGAATTGATCCATCATTTGCCATGACGGACTGTTCACTGGGTCTGTTCCCGAATCCGTCCAGTGGGTATTTTACTGTGTACTTTATTTCGGAAAGCGCCCAAAAGGTAAAGATTAACCTATTCGACCAATCCGGGAAAATGATGAAGGAACTTGTTGATGGATATTTTTCGAAAGGGGGACATGCAATCCCGGTTTCATTGAACTCCGTTACACAAGGAAACTACTACGTAAGGTTTAAACAGGGCAACAGCATTAAAACTACCCATCTTCTTGTGAAATTATAGGCCCAGATTATTTTTTACGGTTTTCGGCAAGATGTAAAAGTTTACAGGCCTTGTTCCAATGACCTGGCAAATGCTTCGATAGTAAAAACATAACAAAGATACAACCAGTAACAGATGAAAAAATTTTTGACCCTTGTTTCCCTGATCATACTTTTTGATGGCATAACCCAGGCCCAGGTTGCCGTAAACACCGATGGCAGTTCCCACGATGTTTCTGCTATCCTTGATGTGAAATCGACACAAATGGGTTTTTTACCCCCGCGGATGACCTCTTTGCAGCGTAATGCCATTATCTCGCCTGCTGCTGGGTTGGTAATCTATAACACAGATCTGAACTGCATTGAGTTTTTTACCGGACAGCAGGGAGGATGGATTTGCCCTTGCAGTAGCTTTGGTACAGTCGGTTGCGATGCAGTTGTGGTTCACGGTTCATACACGGAAGGCGTGCCTCTTTCGGCTTCCAATTATATCACGTTGAATGTGAATGTGATGAAAAAGGGAGGATTTCAGATTTTTACCGATCTGCTGAACGGATATTATTTTAGCGCTACAGGCACTTTCACTGCAACAGGTATTCAAACTGTTCAATTATCGGGTACGGGAATGCCGGAGTATTCCGGAACGGATGATTTTACGGTCAGTTTTGGTTCTTCGAACTGCGGTTTTTCAGTGGTTGTCCAGGGAATAGTTCCTCCTCCCTATTTCCGAAGCGGTATCTTTCTGCACCATTCAACCGGATCGAACATCTGGGGTCCGAACGGGAGCCCGACCAGTGTCCCGCAGGAGATGACTTTGTACAATAACATACACGGGTACACGGGTTCAGCGGCAGTTGCCATGAACGAAGAGTGGTGGTCGCCCGGTGACAACGAATGGGCCACACAGCATGCTTTTTTTGAAGATCCGAGCCCGGTGACCGGGATTGGTTATTATCTTCCGGATAATAAGATCATTGTTATCAAGACCTGCTTTCCGGCATCTTCAATGAGCGGGGTTGGAGAGCCTTCCGATACACTTTCCCCCTATTCGAAAACAGTCTATAATTACAAATGGCATTGGCGCCATATTATCAATGTGATGCGCGATCACCCCGAAAATTTCTTCGTGATATGGACCAATGCCCCCCTCGAACCATATTCAACAAATTTAACAGAAGCTGCATTGTCAAAACAGTTTTGCACCTGGGCAAAAGATACGTTAGCCCAGGGACTTGATCCGGTTTTCGGAACATTCCCGTCCAATGTTTATGTATTTGATTTCTTTCATAAACTGACCGGCTCAAACGGAGTGATGCTCGAAATGTATGCTGCAGGTCATTACGACAGTCATCCAAATGCAGCGGCAACCCAGTTGGTGGCGCCACAGTTTGTTCAGGAGATTTTCAATGCATCAGTTGCTTATGAATTGACCTCAGCCATGCCTGAATCCGGTATAACAGGGGATGCCCGGATCACAGTTTCCCCAAATCCATGCCGCGACGAAACTGTCATCCACGTAACTTTATCTGCAGGCCAAATGGTGGAAATTTCGCTGTTCGACCAATCAGGGAGAATAGTTCAGAAAATTATTGACGGATATTTGTCTGGTGGCACTCATAACATAACGATTTCAACCAGGATGCTGAATGATGGATCGTATTTTATCAGGAGTGTCAGGGTGAATACCATAAGGAATGTGTCTTTCATTGTCAATCGTCAATCGTAAATCATCATCGCCTTGCCCGCTTGCAAAAAAAAGCGCGACTTTCATTCAAAAATTCTTCCACATCCAGTGGTGTGTAAAGTTTGAGTTAACATTCGGACTTGTATTCTCATTTTTCAGTCCTTAAAAAATGGAGATACTTGACTTTTGTACATTCTAGTGTTACCTTAAATCCGCAACAAATAAATAAGCGACAAGTTTAACCAATATTATGACT
>DYSO01000171.1 GCA_020718225.1 Draconibacterium orientale
GCGGATATGAGTATTATGTCATAGATGCCCAGCATTTTGTATTGTTGAAAAACAACCTGAAGTTTGCGCTTCTTCCACAACGGGTAGTAAAACTGGGTTTTATCAGAACTTCAAAATTCAATACGATACCGCTGGCCTTATATCTGAATGTGTTTGCCGACCTTGGCTATGTTTATAATTATCAGGATTATAACCCGCAGTATCAGGCAGGTAACAGCAATACCCTGCAGAATGCCCTTTTGGCGGGATATGGCGCCGGAATTGATTTTACCACTTATTACGACATCGTCGTCAGGATGGAACTTAGCGTTAACCTTCTGGGTGAGGCTGGTTTTTATCTCCATTTTATGGCCCCGATATAGCCCTAAATCGCTGTGAAAGAAAAAATCGCCTATCTTTGCACGCTTATTTTCAGATAACATCGTTTGACCATGAAGGTTGCACTTTTCGGTAGAAATATATCGGATCAGGCCATTCCCTTTATACAGGAGCTGGTGGACCGTTTGGATACCTCCAAAGGGGACCTCCTGATTTATACGCCGTTGTATGAAGGGATAAAAGAGAAGGTTAAATTCGTTCATTACCCTGAATGCTTTGAAATGGATACTGATTTGAAAGGTAAAACCGATTTCCTTTTCAGCATAGGCGGCGATGGCACCATACTCGACGCCGTGAGGGCAATCGGTGATTCGGGGATACCGGTGACCGGGATAAATCTTGGCCGGCTGGGTTTTTTATCGGGGATTCCCAAGGAACAGATCCTATCAGCCATTGCCGCGATTGAAAAAGGTGATTATCTGCTTGAAGAGCGGACCTTACTTCAGCTTGTCGCACCCGGTGGACTTTTTGGAAAAGCCGGGTTTGCGTTAAATGATCTCACGGTTTATAAACCCAACGTAATGTCGATGCTGGCCATAAAAACCTGGATCAATGGGGAGTTTTTAAATACCTATTGGGCCGATGGTTTAATAATAGCTACACCCACCGGATCAACGGCCTATTCATTAAGTTGTACCGGGCCTATCATGACCCCCGGCGCCGAAAGTTTTGTTGTTACCCCCATAGCCAGTCACAACCTCACGGTGAGGCCGATTGTTTTGCGCGACGACAGTGAAATCCGGATCCGTGTTGAAGGAAAGGGGAATGAATTTCTTGTCAGCCTCGATTCAAGAATTGAAAAAGTTCAAAATCCCAATGAACTCATCATTCAAAAAGCCGGTTTTAAAATTCATTTGTTGCGGCTGGCTGATAAGAATTTTTTTCAAACAATCCGCGAAAAACTGAACTGGGGGTTGGATAACCGAAACTGAAAAAAATTCTTACGGAAAAACATTGGGGATGTCAAATAAAACAGCGATCCGGGCGTTATAAAATGTTGTTGAAACAATGATCAGAAATAACTTTAAGGAATAGCATGTTGCCTCACTTATCCCGTCCTTTTTTTTGGCTAACATTTTTTGTTGTCTTTGCCTCTCCATCGCGTTCACAGGATTTAGAGTTTGGGTTGGCGGGAGGCGGGGCATATTATTTGGGTGATCTCAACCCAGGAAAACATTTTCAGAATACCCGGTTGTCGTATGGCGCCCTGGCCCGGTACAACATCGATTCGCGCTGGGCAATAAGGCTTGCCGTTATGCGTGGATCGGTCGAAGCGGATGCTTCACAGGGGACGCCTTTTATCCAGACCCTTGGATTGTCGTTCTCCAGCAATATTACCGATATTTCTGCCGTGGCTGAATTTAATTTCTTTCCCTATTTTACAGGCAGTGAAAGGCACCGGATATCCCCGTATATTTATGCCGGAGTATCCTTGTTCTTTTATAATCCCCGGGCCGGAGGGGTCGATTTAAGGGAGATGGGGACAGAGGGTCAGAAGATTGGTTTTGAAGGACGTAAGGTATATTCTTCCTATAATTTTTCAATTCCTTTTGGTCTGGGCATGAAAATCAGCCTGGCCGAACGATTGGGTTTACAGGTTTTTTGGGAGATGCATAAAACGTTTATGGATTATCTTGATGACGTCAGCACCACATTTTATTTAGAAGGTTCCAGGATTAATAAGGATATTGAGTCACAATATTTATCGGATCCGCTGATGAACCACCAGCCCGGTATGGAGCGTGGCGATCCCAGCACCTGGGATTGGTTTGCTTTTTTTGGTGTAGCCCTGACTTACAAATTCAATTTACCGGGAAGTAAAAAATGCAAAGACCTGAACCATTGAGTTGTTGAAATAAAATATGGGAATCAAGGAACAGATTGACTCATCCAGGATCCCGGCCCATGTGGCGGTTATCATGGATGGCAACGGACGATGGGCCCGGAAACGGGGCTTTGCCCGGACCCTGGGCCATGAGAAAGGGGTGGATGCAGTACGGAACACGGTTGAAGCAGCAGCCGAATTAGGGATCGGGTACCTGACAATGTACGCTTTTTCAACTGAAAACTGGAACCGTCCCAAATATGAAATTGATGCCCTGATGCGTATCCTGGTCGATTCCATTCATGGAGAAATGAAAACGTTGATGGATAATAACATCCGTCTTACGGCCATTGGCGACCTGAAAAGCCTCCCTAAAAAGAGCTACCAGGAGTTGATGCATGCAATAACCGATACCTCGGGAAATACCGGATTGACACTGATCCTTGCCCTGAGTTACAGTGCCCGTTGGGAAATGCTTGAAGCAGTCCGCGCCCTTGCCCGTAAAGTTGAAGCAAACGAATTAAAACCGGAACAAATCGACCTGTCTTCTTTTACCTCCCGGCTTGCCACCGCAGGGATACCCGACCCGGATTTACTGATCCGTACAAGCGGTGAATACCGGATAAGCAACTTTCTGCTTTGGCAGATTGCCTATACGGAATTGTATTTTACCCAAACACTCTGGCCCGATTTTGGTAAGGAGGAATTTTATCAGGCCATTCTCGATTTTCAGGGCCGGGAACGCAGGTTCGGCCTTACCAGCGAGCAACTCAATGAATTAGAAGGAAAATTACGAAAATAGACACCGATGATATCCCGTTACACGATACTTTTACTGCTCCCGCTCTTTATAACCCATTCCCTATTTGCACAGGTCAGCCTGGGGGACATCGATGTCAACGATTATAACCACCCAAAAGATTATTATATCGGGGGAATTACCGTCAGCGGAGTTAAATATTTAGACGGAAATGTGCTGGTGATGCTCTCAGGACTCATCGTAGGCGACAAAATTAAAATTCCCACCAGCGATAAAATCTCAATTGCTGTCAGAAAGCTATGGGACCAGGGCCTGTTTGAAGATATCCGGATCAGCGTCACAAAAGTGGTGGATAACCAGATATTCCTCGAT
Organism: Draconibacterium orientale; assembly: GCA_020718225.1. Taxonomy (GTDB): domain Bacteria; phylum Bacteroidota; class Bacteroidia; order Bacteroidales; family FEN-979; genus CAIVAT01. The sequence continues at coordinate 3,336 of DYSO01000171.1, forward strand.
ATCTACCTGCAGGAACGCCCCCGCCTTTCAAAGTTTCAGTTCAACGGAATTAAAAAATCGGATGCCGATGATATCCGTCAGAAAATTCGCCTCGTCAAAGGAGATTACGTGACCGATAACCTGATCATCAAAACAAAAAACATCATTCTCGACTTTTATACCGATAAAGGGTTTTTAAATGCTACGGTGGATGTTGTGTTGAAAAAAGACAGCTCCTCTGCCAATGAGGTGACCATGTACATCAATATCGACAAAAATGAAAAGGTAAAAGTACTTACCATCAATATCCATGGGAACCATGAGGTAAGCGCTGAGGTTGTGAAATCGGCCCTGAAAAAAACCAAGGAAAAAAGTGTTTTCAACCCGATGAACGATGTGGATAAAATGGTGATCGAGACGGTAAAAACAACAGCCAATCTGGATTTTGTTGAAATTGCCAATGTGATTGCAGAACAGGGTTCGGAAAATATCAGGATACGTCTTTTTAAATCATCCAAATTCATTGATGAGGATTATCAGGAAGATAAACAATTACTGATCAAAAAATACAATGCACTTGGATACCGCGATGCACGTATCATTAAGGATTCCATATCAAAGAACCCCGATAATACCATCAACATCGATCTCTGGATTGAAGAGGGAATCAAGTATTATATCAGAAATATTGCCTGGGTTGGGAATACCAAGTATTCTGCATCATTTCTTGACCGGATCCTGAAGATAAAAAAAGGGGATGTTTATGACCAGGAGGCCCTGGAGCAGGCGTTGACATACAATCCCAGCGGAGCCGATATCCGTTCATTATATATGGATGACGGGTATTTGTTTTTTGATGTTATCCCCGTTGAAACCCGGGTCGAAAATGATTCCATCGATCTGGAAATCCGAATGCACGAAGGCAAACAGGCAACGGTTAGTAAAGTGACCATCAAAGGAAATACAAAAACCAACGATCATGTCGCTTTACGGGAAATCGATACAAGGCCGGGACAGCTCTTCAGCCGCGACCGGTTGATCCGTTCCCAACGTACCCTGGCCCAGCTGAAGTATTTTGATGCGGAAAAACTCAACCCGACTGTCAATCCAAACCCGGAGGATGGAACCGTGGATGTCGGATTCGACGTCACTGAAACCTCAGCCGACCAGATAGAACTCTCCGGAGGATGGGGTTACGGACGTATTGTGGGTACCGTTGGATTGTCATTCAACAATTTTTCTTTACGGAATATCGTGAATTTAAAAGCATGGAAGCCAATTCCGGCAGGCGACGGACAAAAACTCAGTCTCCGTTTTCAAACCTATGGTAAGGGATATTTCAGTTATAGTTTTTCTTTTACAGAACCCTGGGTGGGAGGACGTAAACCATTGGCGCTGAGTTTGTCTTATTATCACTCTAAATACACCAATGGATTGGAGCCTAACGATTTAAGTTATGCGTACTTTAAAATCGACGGCATTTCAGTGGGCCTTGGTCAACGGTTGAGATGGCCCGACGATTATTTTTCTCTTTATCAGAGCATCAATTACAATCGGTATAATACGTATAATTATACCTCTATTTTTACTTTCGGTGGAGGGAACGGGGTCTATAATGCAATCAGTTATGGCGTTGTACTTTCCCGCAATTCTGTAGATGCGCCGATTTTTGCCAGGAATGGATCGGAAATCTCCATCAACCTGGAACTCACCCCTCCCTATTCCCTTTTCAGGGGCGATGTTGATTATCAATCAATGGACCCAAGTGAACGCTACCGCTGGGTGGAGTATTATAAAATTAAATTCAAAGGATCGTGGTACATCAACCTGATTGAAAAACTGGTACTCAATCCCCGGATTCAGTTTGGATACCTGGGAACTTATAATAACAATCTGGGCGTTACCCCGTTTGAACGGTTTTATCTCGGAGGCGATGGTTTGACAGGGTACAACAATATGGACGGCCGTGAATTGATAGGGATGCGCGGATACATCAACAATTCCCTTACCCCCGGATACCCTTCTACCATCGGTGGTTCCGTATATACTAAATATACGTTGGAATTGCGCTACCCGGTGTCGCTGAACCCAAGTGCGACAATTTTCGGCCTTGCATTTGTTGAAGCTGGTAACGACTGGCTTTTCTGGAATAATTTTAATCCCTTCAACGTTTACCGTTCTGTAGGTGTAGGGGTCAGGGTTTTTCTCCCCATGTTTGGCTTGCTGGGGTTGGATTGGGGTTATGGGCTCGATGCTGTTCCCGGAATTCCCGGGGCCAATGGGGGCCAGTTCCACTTCAGTATCAATTCGTCCATTGATTAGGTTGGACAGGGGGACGGGTTGGACAGGGGGACAGGTTTACCAGGTTTACCAGGTTTACCTGGTTTAACATGGTTAACTTGGTTTAACAAGGTTAACTTGGTTTAACCTGGTTTAACCTGGTTTAACCTGTTTAACCTGTTAGACGGGTTGGGAAATATAAATAAAAAGAGAAGGTTTTAAATAATAGAAATATGAAAAAGTTAGTTTTGACATGGATGGTTGTTGTGTTTTCGTTGGCATTTGCCAATGCTCAGAAATTTGCTTACGTTGACACCGAGTATATTCTTGACAACATTCCTGAATTTACGGAGGCTCAGGCGCAGTTGGATGAATTTTCTTCGGAATGGCAGAAAGA
>DYSO01000274.1 GCA_020718225.1 Draconibacterium orientale
CAGGGGCCGGCACGGTTCGGCCCGTGCCTGTCCTGAAACCAACCCGCCACTTTTCGTTCAATTAAGGTCGAATACATCGCAACAAGCAGGCTGATGATCAAAATCAGACTGGCAAGTATTGTTTTATAAAGTATTTCTTCCATCATTAATTAAACAAGGTCAAAATTCAGGTGGTTTTTCCAATTTTTCATAATGATTTGCCGAGATGACGGAATTTCGCTTGATATGCCGGGGACCTTCAATTACCCAGTCGTCCGGATTCTTTTTGTCAAACCGGCATTCGTTGCAAATAAAATCTTCCACTTCCCCATATTGGTCTTTGCGTGCTGTTATCCTGTAAATCTCCTCTCCAAACATCCAGGCTGTGACTTTTCCTTTACACTTAGTACAATTGCGATGCGCATTCATCGGTTTCAGGAACCAGACACGGCTTTTAAACCTGAATGTTTTATCGGTAAGCGCCCCTACAGGGCAAACATCGATCATATTGCCCGAAAAATCGTTCGATATGGCATTCTGAATAAAAGTACCGATTTCAGAAACATCACCGCGGTACAAAACACCATGAAGCCTTTTTTCTGTGAGTTGATCGGCTGTATAAACACAACGGTAACATAAAATGCAACGGTTCATGTGCAATTTGATATAATCGCCAATCTCCGTCACCGGAAATTCACGTCGCTCCTCTTCTGAATGGGTCTCCTCCATTCCAAAACGAAAACTTAAATCCTGTAAATCACATTCGCCGGCCTGGTCACACACCGGACAATCCAGCGGGTGGTTGACCAGTAAAAATTCCACAATTCCTTTGCGCGCTTCGACTACTTCAGGCGAGGTGAGGTTTTGTACAACCATCCCATCCTGTACCGGCGTGCTGCACGAAGCCACCAGCTTGGGCATCGGACGCGGATCTTTCGCCGAAGATTGTGAAACCTTTACCAGGCAGGTACGGCACTTTCCACCGGTTACTTTCAGTTTTGAATAATAGCACATCGCCGGAGGGACAATCTT
>DYSO01000275.1 GCA_020718225.1 Draconibacterium orientale
AAAACGAAAGATTTCTAATTCCTTCCTGACTCTAATGTCGGGGAATTGATGTTGATAATTATCATTTTGTTGCAAAATTCAGATTAACAGGAGATTAACTATTTTCCATTAACCATTAACCATTCTCCCCCCAATGCCTCCAACCCCTCACGAAATACTAAAAAAGTACTGGGGATACGATTCATTCCGGTCGTTACAGGAGGATATTATCAATTCCGTTCTGCATGGAAAAGATACACTGGCTTTACTGCCGACCGGAGGAGGGAAATCTATTTGTTTCCAGGTTCCGGCCATGTGCAGGGAGGGATTATGCCTGGTTGTTACACCGCTTGTCGCCCTGATGACCGACCAGGTCGAAAATCTGAAGCGTCATGGCATCGTGGCTGTCGAGATGCATTCAGGAATGCATCCAAGGGAGATAGAGATGGCTTTTGAAAAGTGTGCGGATGGAAGGGCTAAATTTCTTTACCTCTCGCCTGAGCGCCTTGAAACAAGGAAATTCAGGGAGATGCTCCGAGGAATCAATGTAACGTTGATTGCAGTCGATGAAGCACATTGTATTTCGCAATGGGGTTATGATTTCCGGCCCCCTTACCTGAGGATTGCTGAAGTACGGAATATTTTTCCAGATGTTCCTGTACTCGCCTTAACGGCAACTGCTGTGCCGCGTGTGGTTGAAGATATACAGTTAAAACTGGATTTTCAGAAGAAAAATGTTTTCAGTAAAAGTTTTGTCCGTAAAAACCTGGCCTATGTAGTGTCGCGTGAAGATGACAAAATAAAAAAGCTGCTCAGGATTTGTACAGGCGTGAAAGGTTGTGGGATTATTTATGTCCGCAACCGAAGGCTGACCAAAGAAATTGCTGAAGTTTTGGTGCATAACGGAATATCTGCCAGCTTTTACCATGCCGGGCTTGAACCGGCAATCCGCCTCACACGACAGCACGACTGGATGAACGGAAAAACCCGTATTATTGTTGCTACCAATGCTTTTGGAATGGGCATTGATA
>DYSO01000172.1 GCA_020718225.1 Draconibacterium orientale
AATACATTAATTATCAACAATTTGTTGTTAATATAAATCTGTTAAAGTAGAATTATATTGTTTTTTTTTGCCACGATCATTCAGGATATCAGGATCACAAAACAAAAAGTTGCCCTGCTGCCTATGTAATCCTGCCGGGATGTTTCTGAGTTGATTCAATCGGCTTTCCCAAAATAGACAGAGTTCAGTATAGCTCCCGTCAGTATGCCAGAAAAAGGTTATTGATATTTTATTCTTACTATGATGTGTGTATTATTTAATTTATTTTATACCTTTGTATAATATTTATTAGCATTTCTTTAGTCATATGGTGAAAAGAAAAGAATTTGATGAATTGGTAAAGTTCCTTCCGCGGAAGGAATATCTCCTGATAACAGGCCCCAGGCAGGTTGGGAAAACCACGATGCTGAAGCAACTTGGCGAGTACCTGAAAAAGGAGAAGCAGGAATATCATTTTCTGACGCTTGAAGATCCGGGAATTCTCAAAGCCGTCAACGATCATCCTGAAAATGTCTTCTTCTATATCGGGAGGAAGGTTGAAAATGGTGATCCAGGTAAAAAAACCTTCCTGCTGGTGGATGAAGTGCAGCTTGCCGCCAATCCCTCAAATTTCCTGAAGTTGTTATATGACCAGCATGGCGACTGGCTTAAAATTGTGGCTACGGGAAGCAGCGCCTTTTACCTGGACGAAAAGTTCAGAGATTCGATGGCCGGCCGTAAAAGGATCATCGAACTGTATGCGCTTGACTTCTCCGGATACCTTGAATTCGCCGGTTATTCCGAATTGCAGGGGGAATATCTGAAGATGTGCAAAGATCCTCTTTACCGGTCGCTTCAATCAATACTTATCCGGCAACTTTTCAGTGAATATCTCACCTATGGCGGCTACCCTGCCGTCGCCATCGAAAAAGATCCGTCCGAAAAAAAAGAGATTCTCCGCGACCTGGTAAGAACCTATCTGAAGAGGGATGTCTTCGACGCCAATGACAGCGATTATCTAAAGGTAGTTCAGTTGCTGAAGGTACTGGCTTTCCAGACCGGACAACTGTTGAATACCAACGAACTCTCTGTAACGCTGAAATATGCCATCCCCACCATTCAAAATTACCTGTATATCCTCCAGAAATGCTACCACCTGCACCTTCTGAGACCATTTTACAGGAACATCAGGAATGAACTTACACGGATGCCAAAAGTCTTTTTTCATGACAACGGATTCAGAAACGCGGTTATGGATATCTGGGATCCATTGCCAAACAGGCCCGACAGAGGATCGGTCATTGAAAATGCAACATTTATAAGATTAAGAGATATATATGGGTATGACAACCTGCGATTCTGGAGAACAGCGGCAAAAAACGAGATCGATTTTCTCATCCTGGAAGGTTTATCTCCGAAACTCGCCCTGGAGGTCAAATACAGCGGCAAGCCGCATACACCTCACTCACAGAAGCTCTTCCTGAAAAATTATCCGGAAACAACGCTCAGGATGGTGGTATACGAAACCGATGATCTCCGGCTGGAACTTTTAAGGCTGAAACATCACGCTGCTTTCTCCTGATAAAAACTTCTATCTTGTTGTTCAACCACAATAGCTATAATAGGAAAAAGTATACCCCCCTCATCTTCAAATCTTCAAATCTTCAAAATCTTCGACCGCTACCTGTTTGCGTGCCGCCCTGAGTTTCGAAAAAACCTCAAATACTCCTGGTTCCAACTCGTTTTTATAATCAATTTTAGATCTCTCTCCGGGATTATTTGTCCATGCCGCTTCAATAAATTTCACACAAAAACACCATACAGCCCCATTTTCATTGCTGATTAAATGGTTCTCCACTTCAAGGATTTTATTGGCCTGCAAAAAACGGTTAAGCTCGTCGGTAAAAACCCCGGTATCGCTTACCGGTATGGTAAATAGCTTGATTTGCATTTTTCTCAAAAAAATCCGACCGCCACAGGCGGTATTATTATTACTCGTTGGCCCTTTGTTCGGTCGTCCCTCCCTCACCTTTGGCCAACTCGTATCCTTAGCTCAAAAGGTATGGCCCCGATTACTACCCCCGAACTATGGGACAAGAACCACACGGAACCCCAAATCGTAGCGGCGATTAACCGGGGTGTTGTAGTTGCGATTCGAGGTGCGGCTGTAATGAGGGTTGTAGCGCCAACTGCCGCCGCGACGCACGCGGTCGGAGTCCAATGCCGGGCCTTTCGGATTGGAAGAGGTACTGCGCGCATAATAATCTTTCCCGTACCAGTCGCTGCACCACTCATATACATTGCCGGTCATGTCGTAAAGCCCTAATTCATTTGCCTGCTTCTGGCCAACGGGATGGGTTTTGGAACCAGAATTATTATCATACCAAGCTACATCGCCAATCGTGTTGCTGCCGCTGTAGTTATATCCCCGGCTTTGATTTCCCCCTTTTGCTGCATATTCCCATTCCGCTTCGGTAGGCAACCGATAGGTTTTCCCGGTCTTCCGGCTTGACCAATTGCAATACTCATTGGCATCGTTCCAGGTAACATGGATTACCGGATGGCTGTATTCGTTTTGAGGCCTCTGATTCCCTTCGGCATCGCATTTCCAGTTCACACCGCTGCGTTTTTCCCATGTGCTGCCGGTCCAGATATAGCTCCCATCCCCTGTTTCAGCATCGGTCCGATAACTGGTTTCATCAACAAACTTCCTGAATTGGGCCACGGTAATTTCGTATTTCCCCATGTAAAAATTACCGACAGTCACCGGATGCACCGGCTTTTCATCATCTTCGCCATCATTGCTGCCCATCCGAAAGGCGCCGCCCTGGACGAAAACCATTTCGGGGCTGCCGGAAGTGACATTGACCAACGTTTTATTGATGGAGATGGGCAAAATTTGGCCCGGGGTAATGGTGACACTTTTTTCAACCGTTTCTTCGCCGGAGATTTTGATGGTATGGTCGCCCGCAGTAATGTCTTTGAGGGTAAAAACGGTGTTGGGGTTGACCTGCTTCAGGTAGGCGCCATCCAGATACAGGGCGCCTCCAATCTCCGTGGTCACCTCTAATTTGCCGTATTGGACCAGTGCCCGTTCTTCTTCAATGGTTGGGGTTACCAACGGGGTAACCGGTGTCATGGATTTTCTGATCACAAAAACAAAATCCCCCTTGTCGAGGTTGGGGTTGCGTATCTTTCCATATTGCGGGTGCTGGGCATTCCGGGAGTAATTGGTCACACTTTTTTGAATGAAAGATCCTAATTCGGTCCCGGTGATATATCCATCCTTATCGCTGTCGGCCGCACCCGAGAGGGCTTCCACAAACTGCCGGCGGAAAACACTCTGGTCGGGGACCGTTTCATCGGCCATCCCACTGGTAATGAACTGGCGGACCGGTCTGGAGGTATTGAAACTGATATAATCGGGTACCGCCCGTGTGTTTTCAAACAAAGACCCCGAAAAACAGGCGTCGAACAGGAACAAAGCATGTTTTGACTGGATCCGTTTGGCATAGATTTCCAGTTGGGCCATTTCCATGCACCCTTTCTGAAAAGCGGCCTGGTTGTCGCGGGTAGGTCTCGGGGCATCTACCGGCAACAGATAGCCAAGTTCTTCGTTGTAACTGGTGGTCAGGGTATGCCCGTGTCCCGCGAAATAAAACAGCAGCCGGTTGTCTTTTCCCTGTCCGTATCTGGCGATAAAGTCATCAAAGGCATTTTCCAACTGGTCTTTGGTCGGGTTTTTCACAAGGGTGACGCTGAAATCCTGTTTTTCCAATGAAATCTTTACGGCATCCACATCCTGGATAACACCGGGGAGTTTATCGATGTTCCAGTAATCGCTTACCCCGATTACCAGCGCGTGGCTTTGGGAGTAAAGCGGTATCTGTTGTCCGTCGATGCTGATGGAGACTGGTTTCATACCCCGTTGCTGGGCGGAAACCAATAAAGCAGGTACAAGTATAATTGAACCTATCAGGAAACACAGGTTGTTTGTTTTCATGGGAATGAATGTTGAACCCATCACAAAGATAACAAAATATCCACTGACGAATGTTTAAATCAATACCTTTACAAATTGAAATCATGCGATACTCCTTTGTATGTCTTCGATAAAGTCGCTGTTTCTTTTTGTTGCCGGTATCCTGGTACTACCCCTTTTCATGCCGGATACCTCGGCGCAGGTAGCCAGTTTTATCGCCCCTGACACCATTTGTGTGGGCAGCCCGGTTACTCTTACGAACCAATCCACGCCCGGGCAAACCTATTACTGGAGTTTCTGTTCCGGCAATACCTTGCTGAACCCGTTGGGAACCAACATCGGTAATCCCGGGAACTGGCTTGATGTCCCTGTATATATCACACTGGTGAAAGACGGGGGAACCTGTTATTCTTTCATCACAAACCGGGGAACACAGGGAGTGGTGAGGTACAACCATGGGTCCGGTTTCAGCAACAACCCGGTTTCCTCGACCAGTATCACTGGCTTTGACATGACGGATCAAGTTCTTGGAATCAAAATCTGCCATGATAATGGGCAATGGATCGGATTTGTATGCAACGACAACTACATTGTCAGGCTGAACTTCGGCTCATCCTTAAGTAATTCGCCTACGGGCACTAAGCTGGGGCCATATTCAATGCTTGATGCATCACATTGCGTCGATATCCTCAATGAAAACGGTAGCTGGGTGGGTTATTTAACTTGTTCTGTCGGAAATAAGCTGGTGCGGCTGAATTTCCCCAATGGATTACTGAACGCGCCTGTGCTGGAGGATCTTGGCACGATAGGTGGAACTTTAAATATGCCCTATAGCTTTCGCGTGATCAATGAAAATGGGATCTGGTATGCATTGGTTGCGAACTCAGAGAATAATACCCTCACCAGGCTGACTTTCGGCAATTCCCTGTTTAACGACCCGACAGGGGAGAATCTCGGACCCGCAATTCAAACTTCCACTCCCGGCGGTATAGCGCTCATTCGCGATTGTGAAAGTACGACAGGTTTTCAGCTTAACTATTCCAGTTCATCTCCTGATCTGATCTGGCGACTTAACTTTCCCTCCGGCATTACCGGTCCAGTAACAGGAACATCGCTTGGGAATATTGGCAATATGGAACGGCCAGCTCATTTTTCTGAACTTTTCAGGGTGGGAGATACCCTTTTTCTTTACGTTACAAACCGGGATGGGAATTCACTCACCCGGTTGCGTTTCATGCCCTGCACCAATGCTTCGGTGCCGTCAACCACCTTGTATAATCCTCCTGCTTTTTCATATAACCAGGTTGGATCATACAATGTCCAGCTGATCGTGAATGAAGGCCTGCCCAACCAGGCAAGTTTGTGTAAAAGCATTCTTGTTGTGGAACCACCGGAGGTTAACCTCGGGCCAGACACCACCTTATGTGAGGGGAAAACGGCTACCTTCGATGCAGGCCTGTGTGCCGGCTGTTCCTATCTTTGGTCAAACCTGACAACCGGACAAACCAACATAGGGACAGGGCAAACGTTCACTACCGGGACAAAAGGAGAATACGCGGTAAAGGTAACCAACGCAAAAGATTGTTCCGGGACTGATACCATTCAATTATTCATCGATTCTCCTACCATAACAGGGCATGTTGATACCACGCTGTGTTTTGGGATACCCTATTATACAGGTGGGGATTGGCAGACCAAAGCGGGTATATACTACGATACCATCCGTGTGGCAGGACAATGTGATAGCATCTGTGAAACAACACTCAGGTACCAATCTGAAATCCCACTCTTTCTTGGGAATGATACAACGGTATGCAACGGCTCTCCGATGATCCTGCATACAGGGGTGAAAGCAGATAGATATCAGTGGCAAAATGGAGCTTCCGATTCAACGTTTACCGTGTTTATCCCCGGAGTTTCAGAACTCCTGACCTGATCTTTACAGACCAACAAGTTACAAGATTTGTTTCGT
>DYSO01000173.1 GCA_020718225.1 Draconibacterium orientale
ATAGTTATTGAATATTATGCCAAAATATACATCAAAATGAAATTTTAGGTACTAAAAACCGTCATTTTTATATTTTTTCGGGATGTAGCGCAGTTGGCTAGCGCACCACGTTCGGGACGTGGGGGTCGGAAGTTCGAGTCTTCTCATCCCGACATTGATGGGTAACCTGTCAGGTTACCCTTGCGGTAGGGGCGCATGGCCGTGCGCCCCTACCGCAATTCGCCTCTTTAGCTCAGTTGGTAGAGCAGCTGATTCGTAATCAGCAGGTCGGGGGTTCAAGTCCCCTGAGAGGCTCTCAACCGGGAAATTTCTTATTCATATCCTGCCCTGTAATCTTGTTACATCTTATTTTTATGTACCCGGGAATGTACTCATCAAGACAGGCAAAAAGATTCCAGATAACCCTATGAGGACGGTTGAAACTATTAAGTTTTTTTATAGGTATTAATGGCCCGTGTCATCTGCAGCTCTGATCGCCAGTGTTATACTAAGCCCGCATCGACTGTGTCATATTATGCCCGAAGGGCTGTAATAATTATAGAAAAAATCGTACAAACAGACGATTAACCCCGGAGGAGTGATATTAATCTGCCATGTTTTTTTTTCTTTCACCCCCTGCAGGGCTTGATCGATGATTATCTTCTTTTCAGGCTACAATCTTGTCATTCCTTCGGAATTGATCCAATGGGTACAATCCCTTTTTTTCCCTGAAGATTACCTGAGATAAGGATCAAGGCGCGGCAGAAACCCCGGCTCCCGGAAACTGAAAATGGGGGAGGAAATATATCCCATTCGGGTGTCCCGATCAAATTTAACAAAATTTAACAAATAAAGCCTCTTTCAAATTCCCCTGAAATTAATTTATGCATTAATATTCAATCGGTTAAAAAAAGTGCGATAGGATTTTATTTTTTTCATTTTTCTTTGTAATGAAAATATTTTATATTTGAAAACTCTTTCATGGGTTTTTCTTTCAGGGTTATCATTACCGGCTCAAAAAAAGCAAATGAGAATGGTTTTTGGGTTTTTTGGTTTTTCTGTACACAAAACAACTCTCTATATATTTTCCCCCCAATGCGTTATCTTATTTATTAACCAACCTCAAAACAAACGATTATGAAAAAAATCTTACTGTTTTTGTTTGCCTTGTTGCTATGGGCCGGAAGCTCATGGGCACAGGTAAGCGCTTACACTTTTACGGGTTCTTCCGGTACCTATACCGAAATTACCGGAGGGACATTATTGGGCACGACAACCAGTGATGACCAGAGATTTGTCGATCCGGCAGTACCTCTCGGAGGGACTACCACCACCGGGCCAGGGTTCCCCATAGGCTTTAATTTTACTTATGGCGGTGTGGTTTTCGACAGGGTGGCCATCAATAACAACGGATGGATCAGCCTTGGCCAATCGGCGCTTACCCCCGCTGTCAATATTGCGTCAACAAGCAGTTACAATCCAATGGGTTCAACCACTGCCATCTCCCCCGACGACCTGGTAAGCCGCATTTGTGGCCTTGCTTTTGACCAAAATGGACAAACCGGTTCTGAACTGCGTATTGAAACCGTGGGAACTACCCCCAACCAGGAGTGCGTTATCCAGTGGAAAGGGTACCGTGGCTATAACGCTACCGGCGATAATCTGAATTATCAGATCCGGCTTCAGGAAACCACCAATAAAGTAATTGTGGTTTACGGAACCATGACCAAAGGAACCGTATCCAAAACTGCCCAGGTTGGTTTACGCGGGGCCCCCTCTGCTACTGCAACCAATTATGTAAACCGGGCTACAACGACCGATTGGGCGGCCACAACGGCCGGTGCCAGTGTAACCGCAACCTGCACCCTTTCATCCACCGTATTTCCTGTTTCAGGACAAACTTTTACCTGGCAGCTCCTTGCCCTTCCCCCTTCCTGTGCATTGAATGTTTCGCCTGCCGACGCGGCTGCCGATGTTAATGTTCTTTCTTCTTTAAATTGGGCTTCAGGTGGCGGCGGCCCCACTGGTTACCGGTTGTATTTCGGAACCGACGGCGGCGGCACAGTCCCGCCAACCGATATTGTGAACGGTGTTGACCAGGGCAACGTATTGACCTATGCCCCAGCAGCCCCCCTCGCTTACAGCACCACTTATTACTGGCAGGTGATTGCCTATAATGCCAATGGCGACGCTACCGGATGTCCGATCTGGTCGTTCACCACCGGTGCCGATCCGACCATCACCGCCTTCCCCCATCTGGAGAGTTTTGACGGGGTTACCTTTGCCCCTTATGGCTGGACAAACGTTAAAACAGCCGGAACTTCCATACCCGGGATTTGGGACCGTCAAACCGTTGGCACCTATCCTACCTGTACCACACATAGTGGTTTGGGCATGGCCCGATATAATTGTTATAGCATCTCATCCGGCGGTAAAGCAGAACTGGTTACCCCCCCTATTAATTTCCCGACCGATTCCTATCGCGTTTCGTTCTGGATGTACCGCGACAATGGTTACCTGACCACGGCCGACCTGGTGAACGTTTATTATAACACGGCGCCCAATACCACAGGGGCGTCACTTCTCGGCACCATCAACCGGTCCATAGGTTTGGTGCCAATTGTTGCCACTACTGGATGGTATTCCTATATCTATAATATGCCAACCGGATCCGGTGGCGCCGGCCGATATGTTATATTTGAAAGCGTTTCTGCTTATGGCAACAATATCTTTATCGATGATGTTACCCTGGAAGCAATCCCCAGTTGTCTTGCACCTTTACTGCCCTATGCAACGGACATCACCTCTTCTTCGGCCAACCTGACCTGGACCCCCAGAGGAACAGAAACAGCCTGGGAATATGTATATGGATTGACCCCGCTGGAAGAACCAACTGGTTCCGGTACGGCGACTTCATCCAGTACGATAAACCCGATATTCACCCTGACTCAAAATACAAATTATGATTTCTATGTAAGGGCAAACTGTGGCGAAGATTTCAGCGCATGGACCGGTCCCGCAAGTTTCTATACCGGCTACTGTATCCCGGCCCCCACTTCTGTAGATGACCTGGGTATTACCAATGTTGCCTTCAGTTCAATAAACAATACCCCCCCGGTATTGCCGGTACCCGGCAACTATGGCGATTATTCGGACATGATCGGCGATGTTAACCAGGCTGCAACCGTTCCCGTGGATATAACCTTTGAAACCGGTTATACCTACGACACCAAAATCTGGATCGACTGGGATGACAACCTGAACTTTACCGATCCGGGCGATGAGGTTTATTCCGGCACCTCCACCTCTGCCAGCCCCACCACACTGGAAGCTTCCTTTACAGTTCCTGCCGCAGCCCCCTTAGGCAACCACAGGATGAGGATCGGGGCAGCAGATGCGGGTTTCCCGGATCCCTGCTATACAGGTACATGGGGTATTTTCCACGATTATACCGTCAACGTTGTTGAACCCCTGCCTTCCGGCACCCTCCAGGGCCATGTATATGACCCTTCAGGCGAAGAGGCCATCGACAATGCCACGGTTTATTTCGGCACCTCCAGTACCCTGACCGATATCAATGGTTTTTATCAATTTACATTCGTGCCGGTTGGAACCTATGACGTAACCTTCGAAAAAACCGGTTACCAGACCACGACGGCTGTCGGCGTTGAAGTTTTATTGAACCAAACAACCACCCACGATACCTACATGCAGTATCAGCTTGATCCGCCCGAAAGGCTCGCCGCTGTGGTACAGAACCAGTACGACGTACACCTTACCTGGCGCGAACCGGGCTCAACGCCTCCCGATCAATGGTTGGCCTGGGACGATGGGGTCAATTGGGGTGGGGTTGGATACAATGCACCTGCGGTTTTTTCAGTGGCATCGCGGTGGCCGGTTGAAGATATCGGCGCCTACGATGGCATGTACCTGACCAAGGTTGCGTTTTTCCCGCGATTTGCATCCTGTGTTTATACCATACAGGTTTGGACTGGTGTAACCCCTCCAACCCTTGTTTATTCTCAGGAGGTGGTTGCTCCGACCATTTTAGCCTGGAATGAAATAACCCTTACAACACCTGTCCTGATTGATGGCGCCGACGAGTTCTGGTTTGGATATGAATGCAATACTACCGGAAGTTACCCGGCCGGCGCTGATGCCGGGCCGGCTGTTGCCGGAAAGGGCGATATGATGTACAATGGAGCCAACTGGGTTTCCATTTATAATTCATATGCCATAAACAGGAACTGGAACCTTCAGGGTTGGGTTTCAGGTTCAGCTACGCTGGGTCCCCTGGCCCCCATGGTACCTGAAACCAAATCCGTTGTTGCTCCTTTTATTTCCACATCCGATGTAAAAATGACTTCTGGTAGCGGTACTCTTCAGGTTGATCCTACTACCATAACCAATGACGGACAAAACTTCCAGCAGACGCTTCTCAGCCCCAAGGCCCCTTCGAGTACCTGGCCCGTGTCGGGATATAACGTTTACCGTGATGGGACCAAGATCAATACATCGCTTGTTCCTGTTTTGTTCTACGACAATACCGGCCTGGCCCCGGGAACCTACGAATATACCGTTACCGCTGTTTATCCGATGGGCGAATCGCCCGAAGCCGCTGGCCCGGTAGAGGTGACCATTTACTCCTGTGCCCCGCCAACCGACCTGCAGGTTCCCATGGACATGGTAACAACCACCTCGGCAACCGCGGTCTGGACCCCTTCAGCCTTTACTCCAACCACCGAATGGGTCATCGAATACGGTCTGGAAGGATTTGAACATGGAACAGGGACAGAGGTCTTTGTTTCACCAACTCCTGAATATGAAATGACCTCTTTGTTGCCCGGGACATCGTACGATTTTTATGCCCGTACCTATTGCGGCGAGGGCGACCTCAGTACCTGGGTTAAAACAACATTCCGTACCCACTACTTCGATTGTCCGGAAGGTTCCGTTGCTGAACTGGAAGCCTGCGGCGATACCACCAACAACGGTTGCAACCTGGTTATTCCGACCTTTGAGCCCATCGACTGTGGCGTTACCATTTGCGGGACCGGTTGGTTTGACGGAGGGACCCGCGATACCGACTGGTTTACCTTCACCCTAACGGAAACAACGGATGTGACCCTCACAGGCTCGGCTGAATTCTCGCACATATTTGGTTTCATTGCAGCACCTTGCCCGGTTACAACATTCATTGATTATGTTACGGGGGTTCCCGGTGCCTCTTCTTCAATAACATTGCAACTGGAAGCCGGTGACTATTATGCTTTTGCAGCCCCGTTGTTTGAGGAATTCGTTGATTGTGGTTCTTTTGATAAATACTTTATAACCATGACCTGTAGTACCTGTCTGGCTCCGGTGGATCTTACGGCAGATGTTACTGAAACTTCAGCATTGTTGGGCTGGACCTCCACAGGCACCTTATTCAATGTTGAATGGGGGCTCTCCGGCTTTACTCCCGGCGAAGGGACACTGGTTACCGGCGTTGCCAATCCATATCTACTTGAAGCGCTCACCGGCGCAACGGCTTACGATTTTTATGTCCAGACCGATTGCGGCGAAGGTACCCTCAGCGGTTGGACCGGACCTTATACATTTACTACCGTATGTCCGGTTTACCCGGCCCCATGGACAGAAGGGTTTGAAGATGAGATGTTCTTCCCGCTATGCTGGAGTGGAACAACCACATTGCCCCTCTGGTCCAGATCGACCGATTGCGGCGGCTATGGTTTAAGCGGCGCTTCTGCAATGGCTGATTTTTATTCTTATTCCTCAGGAGAGGACGATCTGATCACCCTTGCATTCGATGCCACTACCGTGCATCTCCCGGTTCTGAAGTTCGATTTTGCCTATGCAACCTATTCCGGCGAAGTTGACGAATTGGATGTCTATTATTCCGTTGATGGCGGTATCACTTACGATT
>DYSO01000174.1 GCA_020718225.1 Draconibacterium orientale
CATCGGTGTAAGCAATATTATGCTTGTGGTGGTCCGTGAGCGGACGCGGGAGATAGGCATTCAGCGTGCATTGGGCGCTACCCCCTGGATGATCATAAGCCAGATTGTCACCGAATCGGTAGTTTTAACAACTTTTTCGGGCTACTTTGGTTTGACGCTGGGGGTCGGGTTGCTTGAGCTGATCAATTACCTGCTCGAAAATTCGGGGGCCGGAACAGAGATGTTTTTACACCCCGGGATTAATTTCAATGTTGCTGTCACATCCCTGTGTATTCTCGTTATTGCAGGGGTTGTTGCAGGGATGGTTCCGGCGAGAAAAGCAGTATCTGTCAAACCGATCGATGCCCTCAGGTATGAATAGGCGGCATCTTAAAACATCTTAAATATTGATTATAAATATATTATAATATCAGGGTATGAAAAAAATTTTTAAAATTTTGCTTCTGGTAATCATCCTGGGGTTGTTTATTGCCACCCTTTTTTACCTCTATTCCAAGTCGAAGGAAAAGCCGGTGGTTTATAAAACGGATCAACCTTTCATGACAAATATCATAAAGAAAACGGTGGCAACCGGTTCGGTCATCCCGCGAAAAGAGATCGAGATTAAACCGCAGGTAAGCGGAATCGTGGAAGAGATCTATGTTGAAGCCGGGAAGAACATCAATGCAGGCGACATCATTGCCAAAGTACGTATTATTCCCGATCTGGTCAATCTCAACAATGCCGAAGCCAGGCTGGAGCGGGCAAAAATTGCCATGGAAGATGCAAAGATGAATTTCGACAGGAAATTTAAACTTTTTAAGCAGGAGGTCATTTCCGAATCGGAGTATCAGCAAACCGACATAGCCTATAAAAATGCAAAGCAGGAAGTGGATGCTGCCGAAGCCAATCTGGAGCTCATTCGTGAAGGGGTCAATAAAAAATCGGGAAAAGCCACCAATACCCTGATTCGTTCGACCATTCGCGGAATGGTATTGGATGTTCCGGTAAAAGTGGGTTCTTCGGTCATCGAAACCAACAACTTCAATGCAGGGACAACCATCGCTTCTGTAGCCGATGTCGGCGATATGATCTTTCAGGGGAAATTAGATGAGACTGAGGTCGGGAAAATTGTTCCCGGTATGGAACTCCTGTTGACGGTAGGGGCCATCGAAAACGATACCTTTTCGGCCACACTCAAATACATAGCACCCAAAGGGGTCCTTGAAAACGGAGCGGTTCAGTTCGAGATTAAGGCCGATGTCAAACTGAAAAACAGCCAGTTTATCCGTTCAGGATACAGCGCCAATGCGGATATTGTACTTCAACGGGCCGAAAATGTCCTGGCAGTCAGGGAGAGCCTGCTTCAATTTGACGGAGATTCGGCCTATGTTGAAATTGAGACGGGCGATCAGAAATTTGAAAAGAAATATGTGAAAACAGGACTTTCCGATGGGATGAATATCCAGATACTGTCGGGTCTTGGAATAAAAGACAAGATTAAAATCCCTCAACTTGCAGGAGCAGTAAAATAGAAAACCCGGTTTCTTTTTTATTTTTGAGTAAAATCTTTGCCATGGTTGTTGGCCCAAAACCTTTTTATACATTTGAATAACCGGAACTTTATGTTGCGGATCTTCAAATATTCAGTGATGTTTTTTATGAACCTGTTAACGGTCAGGGTTCCGGGAACCATTTTTTTATTGTTTCTTTCTCTTCCATGGATTACTGCCCAGGAGATGGTTCCCGACATGGTGTTTGTGCCGGGTGGGAAGTTCAGGATGGGCTCAATGATGGGTGGTGCGGATGAAAGGCCGGTACATGAGGTTGTTTTGGATGATTTTTTTATGGGCAGGTATGAAGTTACCCAACTTCAATGGGACCAGGTTATGGAAGGGGATACCAGCGCGCGTTATTTTGCAGGTTGCGACAGTTGCCCGGTTGAACGTGTAACCTGGTATCATGTTCAGGAATTCATCGACAGGTTGAATGCGAGGGCCCAATCGAATTACAGGTTGCCTACGGAGGCGGAATGGGAGTATGCTGCCCGCGGGGGGCAGTTATCGAAGGGATTTCGTTACAGCGGAGGCAATACGCCTGACGCGGTTGCCTGGATGGTAGGGAATTCGGATGCAATGACCCATCCGGTGGGCCGAAAGAAACCCAATGAACTTGGTATCTGCGACATGAGCGGCAATATTTATGAGTGGTGTTCCGACCGGTATTCTCCGGGATGGTACCAGGTTTCGGCCAAAAACAACCCGACTGGTCCGGTGACCGGGGAGTATCGTGTTATCCGCGGAGGAAGCTGGTTTTACGACTATTCTGGATTGCGTGTCACCGATCGTGAAAGCGCCAATCCATCGTACCGCTATGGTTATATTGGTTTCCGGCTTTGCCGTTCTGCCGGCGGAGGAAAATAAAGGGGTGTTGATCAGCCCGGTTCAGTAAATTTTGGAATTCTTCCCAAAATATCAATGAGATGTTCCTTATTGATGGGTTTTGTGATGTAGTCGTTGCATCCAGCTTCGATTGCATTTTCACGATCGCCGGCCAGGGCATAAGCAGTTTGTGCAATAATGATGATTTCCTGGTTTGATTGGCGGATTTGTCTGGCAGCTTCATATCCATCCAGATCAGGCATTTTGATATCCATCAGGATAAGATCGGTATCGGGATATTGAAGGAGTGTGGACAGGGTCTCCTTTCCGCTGCGTGCTATACGGATGGATGAACTGATGTTGGTGAGAATGGTTTTAAAGTACAATGCTTTCAACTCATCGTCTTCCGCGATCAGGATATTGAGTTTTTTCAGTTTTACCGGTTTTACCGGTTGAACCTTTTTTTCTTTGGGAATCCCCGGGGTTGGCTGAGGTAATGTATAGGGGATGGTAAAATAAAAATGTGAGCCGGAACCCAGGGTGGATTCCACCCAGATTTTTCCACCGATCATTTCAATGTAGGCTTTCGCGATGGTAAGCCCAAGCCCTGCGCCTTCATGGCGTCGGGTAGGCGACATATCGGCCTGGATAAACCTTTCAAAAATGGCGTTGATTCTTTCTTCCGGGATACCGATGCCGGTATCTTTTACGAAAAAAAGCAGATCGTCGTTCTTTCTTTCATATCCGAATTCAATTTTTCCCTGTTGGGAATATTTAACTGCATTTTTTAATAAATGGGATAAAACCGTATTTAATTTTTCTTTATCTGTGATGATGTTTGCTTCCCCGTTTGTGTGTAATTCATTTTTCAGGACAAACTCCATCCCTTTTTCCTCTATCTCCTTTTTAAACAGATGGTACAGTTTTTCTGTCAGATCGCTGATGTTTGTTTCGGCGAACCTGGGCTGTACCAACGCTGCTTCAATTTTCGAAAGGTCCATGATATCGGTAACGGTATTCAGCATCCGGGCGCTGCTTTGTTTTATCAGCTCGAAGTAAAGTTGTTGTTCTTCGCTGGTAAGTTCGGGTTCTTTCAATAAGGATAAAAAACCCATGATGCCATTCATCGGGGTACGGATTTCATGGCTGATATTCTGTAAAAACGCCGTTTTCAGCCGGTCGCTCTCTTCTGCTTTGTCTTTGGCTTTGATCAGGTCCCTGGTCCGTTCCTCAACAATGGATTCAAGATGGTCGCGGTGGTTCACGAGTTGTTCATTCTGGGTTTCAATTTGTTTTTTTTGTTCCAGGAGATCCTGGTTTTTTGCTGACAGGACTTTGTTTGCGTGGCGCTTCTGACGAAGGTTAAAAAGGATGGCAACGCCCAGGATAATGAATAACAACATTCCGGTTCCGAGTAATAATGATATTACATTTTTCTGTTTGATCAACAATTCGTTCCGGGTAAGTTCCGCTTGCTGGATATTTATCTGTTGTTGCTTTTTATCATTCTGGTAAATGGCGTCCAGCTCTTCAATTTGTTTGTTTTTTTCGATGCTGAATAGGGTATCCTTTGCGTTGGCGTAGCGTGAAAGAAATTCATATGCCTTTTTATAATTGCCTTTAGCGACATATAAATCGGTCATCTGATGAAAGACGTCCGTTTGCTCACGGATCAGGGAGTGTTTTTTGGAAACACTGTCGGCCAAACAAAGATAGTAGAAGACGCTGTCGTCTTTTCTTATCCGCAGATAAATATCGGCAATATTCAGGGCAGTGATGGTAATTCCCCTGGCATCGTTTTTACCAAGGGCAAAATCCATATTTATCAGAAAATGGTGGATTGCTTCCCGGTACTTCCCTTCCTGCATCAAAAATATTCCGATGTCATGGTTGATGAAACCCTGGGCCCGGAGGTTGTTCGATAATTTTGCTAATTTCAGCGCTTTCGACCGATAAACCTGACCTTCCCGGTGGCCATTCAGGTAATACATAAGATTTGCTTTTTCGTTCAGGCAAACGATATTAAGGATGGTATCTTTGATGGCCTCCGTAAGCGGGATGGCTTCGTTGAGGAATTCCAACGATTGTTTATATTTTAACAAAAACCGGTAATTGATACTGAGATAATAGTAAATCTTTGCCAGGGAAGACGAATCACTGACACCCTGTGCAATCTTCAGGGCTTTCAGGAGCAGGGTTACCGATTTTTGATAGTCGGCAGTTTTAAACAGGAAAATTTCCAGCAGGCCCAACTGTGCCTGAAGGTTGAGTTTGATTACTGCAGGGTTGTTTTTGTTTTCTGAACTTAAATAATCCAGCGCCTTTTTATATGTATTCTCAGCGATCAGCAATGAATCCAGATTGTCATACAATGTTGCAAGTTTAATCAGCGTAGTGATTCTTTGCAACCCGGTTGTGGTGTTGGCAAGGTTCCAAAGACTATCGGTTCCGGCATTGGCATGAAAACTGAAGGAAGAGCATAAAAAAAAGAGGATCACAGGAAGGTACTTGCCCATAGGAAATAATCTTTACTTCAAAAGTAGGTATTTTTTCAACCAACCCAAATATATTTTATTCATTTTTAACAGGGGCTATTGTTAAATTTTTAACGAAAGGTCAGGGCAATGAAAGATTTTCTTAAGTTTGTAAAGTTAATCTGGTTATTTTCAGTTCCAAAGCCAACCGGTTTTTCCCGGTCCGGGAACCGGTTTTCAAGTTCGTCCCTATATACATGCAATTTACCAGAAAAAATTAAATGTTCACTCCATTATAAACGTCAATCTTACACCCATGAAAAAAATTGCCTTTTTTACTACGTTTCTTCTTTTTCTAATATCATTCCATGGAATGGCCCAGGTACAGGTAATGACCTGCCGTTTCGACAAGCCTCAGGTAACAACATCCCCGGATGGTTATACCGATATCCGTTATAAAGAGTGTTTGAACCTGGGAGGAGAGGGGACCCCTTCACTTCCCCAATTTTCTGTCTCCCTGTTATTGCCTCCGGGTACCGAAATTTCCACTGTCCGGGTTACCGGGGTGGAGTACTATCCCGAAGAAAACGGGATATTGGTACGGCCTGCCCCAAGGCAATTTCCGATTTCGGTTGGCGCCCCCGATGGATATCGCCCAACGGCTGATGTTCAAATCTATACATCTGCTGCTGCCTATCCTTCCTCAGCGATTTCTGCCATTACTACAGGATTTCTCCGTGGCCATGCCATAGGCTCCTTTAATATCTGTCCGGTAACCTGTTTCCCCCTTCTTCAAAAAGCACAATACATTAAAAGCATTACATTGGAAATCAGCGGAAAAACCTCTGATCGGGCGACCCGGGCCCTCGATTTTCTTCGTTCGGATGGCATGACCAACAAACATATCCGCGCTGTGGTTAAGAACCATGATTTGTTTCAGGAATATCCTGTCGCCGAATCCCGTGATAATTCTCAGTATGATATTCTTCTTATTACCTTAAATCCGCAACAAATAAATAAGCGACAAGTTTAACCAATATTATG
>DYSO01000175.1 GCA_020718225.1 Draconibacterium orientale
TAAAGTTGAAACGGAAAAGGTACGGTATTTTTATAAAAGTGAAGGGGGCTCTTATGGCCTGAAAGTTTTTGCTGTTTGCACAGATACCAATTTTGTTAAAATGAAAAAAGCAATAAAAGACCGACAATTGAATTGGATCAATGTCAATGGCCCGCGCACTTTAACGGGGAATTTTCACGACCGGTATGATATCATTCAAACTCCGGTACTGTATCTTTTAAATGACAAAAAAGAGATCGTTGCCAAGCGGTTTCCTGCCGATCAACTGGGTACTATCCTGAAATATGATACGCTTCGCCGTTTAAGGTCACAATAAAAAAGCCATCCTTGGGGGACAGCTTTTCGGTATTGATATCAGGATGATGAAAAATCAGGTATTGAGTTCTTCGACAACGGCTTTAAAGGCATCGGGATGGTTCATTGCCAGGTCGGCTAATGTTTTCCTGTTCAGAATTATATTTTTCTCTGCAAGTTTCCCGATAAAAACAGAATAGGACATTCCATAGGCCCTGACTCCTGCATTGATTCGTGTAATCCACAAACCGCGGAAATTTCTTTTTTTAGTCCTGCGGTCCCGGTAGGCGTAACCCAACCCTTTTTCCACAGAATTTTTGGCAACGGTAAGAACATTTTTTCTTCTTCCGAATTGTCCTTTTGCCCGTTTCAGAATTTTTTTTCTTCTCTCTCGCGAGGCGACTGCATTAACAGATCTTGGCATAATTTGATTTTTTATGTGTCAGCGTTCCTGAAACAGGAATCTTTTGGAGCTGGTCACAAGTTAAACAATGAATAATTAACCCTGGAGCATTTCTTTTACATTGGCCGCATCGGATTTATCAACCATGGCAGAGTAGGTTAAGTTTCGTTTCCGCTTGGTTGTTTTCTTAGTAAGGATGTGGCTTTTGTAAGCATGCTTCCTTTTGATTTTACCGGTTCCCGTCAGTTGGAATCTCTTTTTGGCCCCGGATTTGGTTTTCATTTTTGGCATGTTACCTTTTTTTGAATGGATGAATTGATTAATGGATGAATTTAAGATTATATTTCCTTATTTTTTGGGAGCGATAATCATGATCATTCTTTTTCCTTCGAGGCGTGGCATTTGTTCAATTTTTCCGATATCGACCACTGCCTGAGCGAATTTCAGAAGGATCAATTCGCCCTGTTCCTTGTAAATGATAGAACGTCCCTTAAAGAAAACGTCCACTTTAACTTTGGCGCCTTCTTTAAGAAATTTTATGGCATGGTTTAATTTAAAATTAAAATCATGTTCATCGGTATTGGGTCCCAGGCGAATTTCTTTGACGATGATTTTCGCTGTTTTGGCCTTCATTTCCTTTTGTTTCTTCTTCAATTCATAAAGAAACTTTTTATAATCAATCACCTTACATACAGGCGGATTGGCTGTCGGGGAAATTTCAACCAGGTCAAGTCCTTGATTTTCTGCCATATTCAGCGCTTCACGAATATTGTAAATGCCGGGCAGGATATTTTCGCCAACCACACGCACAACGGGCGCTTTAATAAATTGGTTGATGTTATAAGGCTCTTCTTTTTTTCCCGGTTTAGGAAAGCGTCGGGGCCCGCTAAATTGTGTTACTATATGTGTGCCTCCTATGTTAAGTTAAGTTAAGTTAAGTTAAGTTAATTGTTTGGTTTTTAAGCTATTTCACCGAGTTCATCCTTAATTTCCTGCCGGACCATCCGGATAAAATCATCGGTTTTTTGAGGTCCCAGATCTCCTTTTCCATGTCGGCGGACGGATACGGTTCCTTCTTTTTCTTCTTTTTCTCCAACAACAAGCATGAAGGGGATTTTCATCAATTCTGCATCACGGATTTTTTTCCCGGCTTTTTCATTCCGGTCGTCAAACAGGGCGCGAATTTCGGAATTATTTAGCAAAGTTAAAACTTTTTTTGCATAATCCTGATATTTATCGCTGATTGGTAATATGATAACCTGATCAGGGGCCAGCCAGAGAGGGAAATTTCCGGCGGTATGTTCTAAAAGTACGGCGACAAAACGTTCCATTGATCCGAAGGGGGCCCTGTGGATCATAACCGGTTGATGTCGTTGATTATCGGCTCCAATATACTCAAGTTCAAAACGTTCAGGGAGGTTATAGTCGACCTGGATGGTTCCCAGTTGCCATTTTCGTCCTAAGGCATCCCTGACCATAAAGTCCATCTTGGGGCCATAAAATGCTGCTTCTCCAATTTCAATTACGGTATTCAGGCCGCGTTCCGCAGCAACTTCCATGATGGCATTTTCAGCTTTTTCCCAGTTTTCATCCGTACCTATATATTTTTCCTTATTTTCCGGGTCGCGCAGTGATATTTGAACAATAAAATCTTTAAAATCCAACGCTTTAAAGATGAGCATGACAATATCCATCACTCCTTTGAATTCATCCTTGACCTGTTCGGGGGTACAGAAAATGTGGGCGTCATCCTGTGTAAACCCGCGAACACGGGTCAGGCCATGGAGTTCGCCACTTTGTTCATAGCGGTATACGGTCCCGAATTCTGCCAGGCGGAGTGGAAGATCGCGGTATGAACGGGGTTTTATTTTATAAATTTCACAGTGATGCGGACAGTTCATCGGTTTCAGGAAGAACTCCTCCCCTTCGATGGGAGTAGAGATAGGGCGGAAAGAGCTTTCGCCATACTTTTGAAAGTGGCCCGATGTTTTGTATAAATCCACATTGCCGATATGGGGACAGATTACCTGGTTATATCCGGCTTTTTTCTGAACTTTCTTAAGGAACATCTCTAATTGTTCACGAAGTTGGGCTCCCCTTGGTAACCATAGAGGTAGTCCCAGTCCGACCTTCGAAGAAAATGCAAAAAGTTCCAATTCCTTCCCAAGTTTTCGATGGTCCCTTTTCTTAGCCTCTTCAAGAAAGATAAGATAATCGTCCAGTTCTTTTTGTTTTGGGAAAGTAATTCCATAAATCCGGGTGAGTTGTTTGCGTTTTTCGTCGCCCCGCCAATAAGCGCCGGCAATATTGAGCAATTTAACGGCTTTTATAAAACCGGAATCGGGAAGGTGTGGCCCGCGGCATAAATCGGTAAAGCGGCCGGACTCATAGAAAGTAATCTGGCCATCCTGTAAGTCCTGAAGCAATTCTATTTTATATTCATCCCCTTTTTGGGAAAAATAGGTCATCGCATCTTCTTTGGAGACATCTTTTCTGAGAAAAGCTTGTTTTTCCCTGGCTAATTCCAGCATTTTCTTTTCAATCCTTGGGAAATCTTCGGAAGAGATGGTGTATTTCCCAAAATCGATATCGTAATAAAACCCATTTTCAATATCGGGACCGATTCCAAATTTCACACCCGGATAGAGGAATTCAATGGCCTCAGCCATGAGATGTGCAGAGGAGTGCCACATGGTAGCTTTTCCCTCAACATCATTCCAGGTTAATAGTTTAATGTTAGCATCGTGGGTCAACGGACGTGTTGCATCCCAAATTTCGTTGTCGACTTTAACGGAGAGTACGTTTCTGGCAAGGCCTTCACTAATGCTTTTTGCAATTTCGATTCCTGTAACTCCTTGAGGAAATGGCCGGACTGTATTATCGGGTAATGTTATATGGATCATGCTAAACTTCAGAATTTGAGGGGTGCAAAGTTAAGATTTTTTTTTAATTTCCTGTAATTTTAAATTCCGTCCGGCGGTTATTGGCCCGTCCCGGTTCTGTATCATTGGTATCCACCGGACGCGAGGAACCATAACCTTTGAATGTAACCCTTTCCGGTTGGATCCCCGACCGGATAAGGAATTCATAAACTGCTTTTGCTCTGTTTTCAGACAATTCCTGATTGTATTGTGTGGTTCCGACATGATCGGTATGACCGCTTATTTCAATTTTTAATCCGGGATTTTTTTGCAGATATTCGATCAATTTTTGCAATTCGGTGGTTGATTCCTCTTTCAGAAAATAGTGACCGGTATCGAAAAAAATATTTTTAAGAACAATCGACTCCCCTATCTGAACCGGTTTCATCGGAATATTCCTGACCATTGGTTTGAGGGATGAGTTGGACCCTATCAGTGAAAAATTTTCGGAGAAAAACAGGTATCCCTCTTTTGACACATTCAGCGCGTAATTTTTTTCAGATGGTAAAACCAGTAAAAATTCACCAGTTACGGGATCTGAGAGCGATTCGACCCATGTTTTTGATGTCCCTAAATCGATGAGTTCAAATCGGGCATCCAGTTTTTTACCGGTAACCTGATCGTAAACAATTCCTTTCAGATAAGAGGTCAGGACAGGTCGTGCCTCCTGATAAAGTGGGAACTGATAAATATCATGGCCTCCTTTCCCTCCGGGAAGATCGGATGAGATATAGCCAACATTCCCGCGGGCATTTACGATGAACGAAATTTCATTGGCATGGGTGTTGATCGGGAAGCCTAAATTAACCGGTTCACCCCAGTTTCCGTCGCTGGTTTTCCGTGAAAAAAACAGATCCAGGCCACCCATTCCGGGATGTCCTTTTGATGAGAAATAGAATGTTTGATTGTCGGGATGGATAAAAGGGGCCATCTCTTCGGCCAGGGTATTGATTGAATCGCCCAGGTTCACAGGGTCGCTCCACTGTCCATCGGGTTGCAATATAGACTTCCAGATGTCTGAACTTCCTTTTCCTCCAGCTCGTTTACTGGCAAAACAGAGGGTTTTTCCATCGGAAGAAAACGTTGGCTGAGAATCCCATTGCGGGGAATTCACGGCAGGTCCGAGGTTTTGTGGGGTTGACCACCGATCATCTGTCCGTTTTGCCCAGTACAGGTCGCAGCTCCCATAACCATCGGGTCGGCCACAGGCGGCAAAGAACAGATATTTTCCGTCGGGGGATATGGACAAAGCCCCTTCATTTCCAAAGGTATTCACAGGCGCTCCCAGTGGTGTTGCTTTTGTCCAGAGAGAATCGTGCCGGGATGAAAAGTAGAAATCTTCCTCAAAATCCTGGCTTTGGTCCAGAGACTCAGGGGTTTTTTTATTTTTCCGGGTCAGATAAAACAATGCATCATCGGCAGTAATGGCGTTGACATAATCATCAAACCGGCTGTTGATGCTATCGCCCATATTCACCGGGATATAGGGTACCGGATTGGCGATATGCCGTATGGCAAATCCACATGCCTTCAGCCCGAGTTCAGCCTGCATTTTTCTTTTATCGGAAGGATCGCCGGATTCCAAAAACCGCAGAAAGTTACTTTGTGCATCGCCGTATAGCCCTCTGTTAAGCTGGATATTTGCAAGAATTGTATAAAGTACCGGAGCGAAGGTTTTCCCTGCGCTGATGGCTCCCTGGTAGGATTCAATTGCTTTATCCGGTTGTTGTTCTTCGGAATAGATATCTCCCTGAAGGATGAAAGCTTCGGTAAAACGAGGATCGGCCGTTATCGCTTTTTTAAGATCGGAATGGGCGGTTGAAAAATCTTTCACCTGATATCGTTCATAAGCCGAATAGAAAAGCTTTTCCGCTTTTTGATTTTCGGTAGATAAAGGCCGTTCTTGTGGATAGGATATTGAAATCCATACAACGTTCAGCAGGAGAAAAAAAAACACCGATCGCGGAAAAATCATGGGATTCTCATATATTTATGGCTTTGCAGCGATATTTTCCATTTGGGATCAGAGAGGATGTATTGAACGATCAGGGGCATCATATCGGATCTGCGGCTCCATTCAGGCTGAAGATACAATAAGCAACCGGGCGAAACCTTCAGCCTGTTCTCTTCGGCCCATAGGAAATCGGTTGAATCCTGGATGATGACTTTTAATTCATCGGCTTTACGACAGACTGATTCCAGTGGCGGGGACTCTCTTTTCGGGGAGAGGCAAATCC
>DYSO01000176.1 GCA_020718225.1 Draconibacterium orientale
ACATTAATTATCAACAATTTGTTGTTAATATAAATCTGTTAAAGTAGAATTAACACTTGTAGGGAATAATTGAGAAGCGGAGCGAAGCGGAGTTCGGTGGAGCCAAACTTGAGACTCTGAAACATTCTCCCCCGCCTCTCCCAGTTTTCCAGCCCCCGGAACAGCAAGAAATCGACACGCGATAGATCCGTTCAAGGTTCAAAGTTCAAGGATCGATGAACCAAAACATCGATTTAGGGTTATTTAAAATCCAAATCACCTGGATCTCTTCTGCTGTCCCAGATATGAAGGATATGTATCTCATTCACAGTTTCTAAATAAAAAACCTGATAAAAATCTTTTACAATGAAACGTTCCTCCCGTCCATCTATCTGCCGGCCAATTTGCGGGAACCGGGCAAGATGTTTAATGGTTGATTTTAATTCTGAATCTAACTTTCGGCTATATTTTTTATCGCCGATTCGCTGGAACCAATAATCAAATATTCTAACCCGGTCTGCCAAAGAATTTGGTGACCATATTATTCGTTTAACCATTTTTCAATAAGAAGGTCTGCCTGAGAATTTGAAATTCCCTTCCCGTTTTTAATCTGTTCCTTTGATTTCCCGATCCGTTGTATTTGCCATTCAGTCAATTCGGGATTTCTGGCCGGAGTATATTTACGGTCAATAATTTGCTTAACCGCAAGAAGAAATTCCCCATCATTAATATTCTCAATACTTTCATGAAGCAACTGTTTGATTTCCTGATTACTCATGTTTTATGGTTTTATACAAAATTACACAATAACTACAAACTTCCCATAAGGAAATGGTAAAAAAATGCAAAATGTAAAATGGTAAATGCAAAATACAAATTCTGTGCCTTTGTGCCTCTTTTTTGCCTCTTACGTATCAAAGCGTCCCTCCATAATCCCTGTCACCGAAAGATCTTCATCAAGGTCGGGCCAATGGAGTCCTGTACCATTACAGATAATTTCAATATTCATCAATTGTTTTTCTGTGGCATTATGCAGTTTTCTATTCAAGTCAATTGGAAACTTTACGTCCCTTCGATCAGAAAGCAATAAACATACGAAGGAGGGCACACAACAATGCCGGGGGAGGAAATACCCTCCTCTTTTACCAGAAAGTGAAAAGTGAAAAGTCTGGGCC
The DNA here is from genome assembly GCA_020718225.1 of Draconibacterium orientale. Classification (GTDB taxonomy): domain Bacteria; phylum Bacteroidota; class Bacteroidia; order Bacteroidales; family FEN-979; genus CAIVAT01. Next base: position 1,155 of record DYSO01000176.1, read on the forward strand.
CCTGGGCCAATAATCAATGCCACGGAGGCGGGGTGCCAATTAAAATTTGCGCCAACCTGCAAAAAAATCAGTGAAAATCCGGCGTACCCGTGTCATCCGTGTGCCATTGAAAAAAATCACTGTGTAAACACTTAACACTTAACACTTAACACTTGAACAAAGTAGCGAAGCGGAGATCCCGCTTCGGCGGGACAGCCAACAGCAAAAATGTACACAGCAAAAATGTACTATATTTGCTGTTTATTCCGAAATAGTTATACCAAACTGGACAAATATGCACGGCATTGAGCGGATATTATCCTTCGAGCTACCCGAAAAACAGTCGGCCTTTCTCTGGGGCCCGAGAAAAACCGGTAAGACAACCTGGTTGCGAAACAAATTTCCCAACAGCATTGCTATGACTTTCTTCAAACGGATATCTTTCTGGATTTTACCAGAAATCCCTCCTTGTTGAGGGAACAGTTGCTTGCCAGAAAAGATAAAGCCCTCTCCTCTCCCATTATCCTGGATGAGGTGCAAAAAGTTCCGCAAATCATGGATGAGGTCCATTGGCTCATCGAGAACAAGGGATTCCGGTTCATTTTGTGTGGCTCAAGCGCCCGGAAGTTGAAACGGGGTGGCGCCAATCTGCTCGGTGGCCGTGCATGGCGGTTTGAACTGCTTCCGCTGGTTACTCCTGAATTGAGCCAATGGGATCTGGTAACCCTCCTGAACCGCGGACTAATTCCAAGCCATTATCTGGATGATCACTATACCAGATCGTTACGAGCCTATACGCAGGATTATCTGAAGGAAGAGGTCTTCGCCGAAGGATTGGTCCGAAACATCCCTGCATTTTCACGATTTTTTGATGCTATGTCCTATGGGCACGGAGAACTGGTAAACTATTCCAATATAGCCCGTGATTGCGGCATCGATTCCAAAACCGTGAGAGCGTATTATCAGATCCTCGTAGATACCCTTGTCGGACATCTGCTGGAACCGTTTAAACTGAGGCAAACCCGACAGGTCATCTCCAAAGCTCCCAAATTTTATCTCTTCGACGTGGGAGTAGCAGGAGCTATCACCCGAAGGCATATTACCGAAGAAAAAGGAGAACTGTTCGGAAAAGCATTTGAACATTTCATCCTGATGGAACTGATCGCCTTTAAGCGATACAAAGAAGCAGATTTCGGGATCAACTTCTGGCGGACAAAATCCGGACTAGAGGTCGATTTTATCCTGGGCAACGGAGCAGTTGCCATCGAAGTCAAAGGGACAAACAGGGTCGATAAAAAAGATCTTTACCCACTTACAGCATTTCTTGGTGAATTTCCTTCAGCCAAAGCCCTTCTGGTTTGCAACGAAAAAACCGAACGCCTCCATGAAAAAATTCGGATCATGCCATACCGGCAATTCCTGGAAGAACTATGGATGGGAAATATTATTCGTTGATCCGGGATCCGGGATAAACTTCAACGATAAGGTGTTTATTATGTGCCCCGTACCACAGATTTCGGAGTTACGCCGCCTGATGATAAAACACTGGTTAAATCTTTTTTAAAGGACGACCGTTTTCTGATCCTTTCTCCCAATATGTACAATATGCTTGGCATAGGAACCACGCAGCTATATAATGACCGGGTGGTTTACAATCATAAGCGACATGGCAGTTTTGAGCTTGGAAGATTGAAATTCCGTTTTCACCGGAAGCAGAATTTCCCATCCGTTCTTACAAAGGAATTTCTATTGGTTGACCTTGTTTCAAACCTGAAAACCCTGGCTGAGGATGAAACAACCCTGCTACAGCAAGTGAAACGAAAGGCAGCAGAGATGAATACCGTCAAACTTCGCAAAGTTGTGGATAGATACGGTAGCACAAAGGCAAAAAAATTCTTTGCGCCACTGCTGCAAAAACCTTTATCCAATGGCTGATTTCCTGCACAACCACAAAAGTTTCAAAGACCTGCTGTTGACATCCGGATAAATCCACCTGCTGAATTACAGGTAAATGAATCAGGTACTAAAAAAAATGCTGTAGCATCCAGGTTCAGGTTTTACGACTGGCTTGCAACTATACTGCATCTTATAAAAAATGCAAAGCATTTTTCTGTTAGATGCAGTTATACCGGGAGGAACAAAATCTCAATACTTGCAAACCTGTTCTGAACCAGTATAATTTGAAAATAAATGGCATTGTTAAGGTTGAAAGAGACCATGAATTTGATAATCCGGGTGGTAGGAGCGGAGGGATACGCCCAGCAAATGATGCACGGAATAGCCATCGATAGTCAGTCCCCCCTGTATGGCAGATCGGATGAAATTTTGCGGATCAGACCGATGGAAATGGCTGTGCTCAGCGACTATCTGGGAACCAATCCGATGGAAGCCGTTGAAGAATATAAAGCAGATCCCCTCTTTCTGATAATTGAACAGCTTGGCCTTCAAGATATGGTCGAAGGTTCCGAGTCCGTTGGTCTTGAAATCGAAGCAGGAGTAAAAATGGAAGGAATGTTCGTTGTCGCGAATGGAAACCTTATAGCTGTTGCGGTTTTCGGGGTTGGTAACCCGGTAGTCGCTGAACACGGGACACCGGTCACGCAAGAACAGCCACAACTTTTCACAGGTTATGCACAGGAACCGGAATAGTTCACCCCCAAACCCCCTGAAGGGGGCTGACTCCCCTCTCCTTGAGGAGAGGGGTTGGGGGTGAGGTGGGTTTTGGGATCCGCGATGCGGGTATTTCGTTCTCCATTGGCTCCGCCAAACTTCGCTTCGCTCCGTTTTGGTATGACCAGTTCGGAATAAAAGGCAAATGATTCGTCGAATAGTATCCTGTTAACCCAACGCTTAGCATCCCATTAACTCAACGCCCTTTCGATGTAAAGCATGATCAGCTCGGTCCTGTACTCCTCTTTCAAAATTGGTACCCGGAAAGGTGCTTTTTACAACGGGCCAGTATGGCTGATCGGTGTGGGCCCTCCCGATCTCTGCTATCCTGTTCAATTTCAAGGGATGCCAGGCAATAGTCCAGCGCTTCATCCATGGTGCAACAAATGGGTGTAAAAATTACGAAATTACTCGATACAGATCATTGCGACCATCCGTGCTGCCAAGGGACAAGCAGGGTAAATACCAAGTTCCAAAAGCCAAAATCCAAAGCCACCTGCTGATTACTGAATTAGATATTGATTAGATATTGCCAGGCAGGCACCACATGAATTTGTTTTCCGTCGCGCCTGATTTTATCCTGCTGATTAAAGGTAATGATTGTACTGCTGCTTTTTTTGAAATAGTTCATCGCGTCAATCAACCCTTTTTCTTCTCTGGATGAATTATCCGGGGTTAAATCAAAACAGACTTGAATCAATTCTTCAACTTTATGGTGCCTGGTAACCACAAAGTCGCATTCAAAGCCTGTTTCGTTAAAATAATGCAACTCTTTGTTTTGCTGCCGTAGCGCCCAATAAACGGCATTCTCCAGTTTTTTACCTGAATCCTTCGAATGGGATGGAGATACGGCATTGATTAAGCCGTTGTCGATGATATATATTTTTCGTGGGTTGACTAACTGAGCCCTCATGGAATAAGAGAACTTAGGCATTAAAGCCAACAAGTAAGACTGCTCATAGAAAGAAAAATAGTCCAGAATAGTTGCTGAACTTTTCATCTCCAATACCTGTGTCAATTTTGTTGCAGTGACCAGATTGCCAACATTTGCCACCAGGTACAGCAGCAACCGCTTGAGTGATTTTACATCGCGGATGCCATACCTGACAGCGATATCCCGATAGAGGATGTCATCGAACAAGGCTGTTAATATGTCGGAATTGTTATTTTTTACATATTCCGGAAAGCCACCCATATCAATAAACTGCTGAAAGGATCCATCGCAGGGATCCAGTTGTTTATAGTTGATAAACTCGAGGAAAGAGAAGGGGTACAACTCCTTGGTTATGTGTCTTCCGGTTAGCTTTGTCCCTAATTCCCGGCTTAGCAATGAAGCATTGGATCCGGTTACAACAACCTGATATCCTTCATCCAATTTCTGTCTGACGTACAATTCCCAGCCTTTGATTACCTGAATTTCATCAAAAAACAGCCGTTTACTTCCGTTTTCACCTATAATGATATCCAGTAACCCAAAATCATCCATTTCAAAATTGTACAGTTTCGGGGTATCGAAATTGACAAAAAATACATCATCAATGCCATCTTTGATGAGTTGTCCAAGAAGTGTACTCTTGCCGCAGCGGCGAATTCCGGATATAATCAAGGCATGATTCCCGGGATTTGCCGGCAACTTTCTCAACAAAACCCTCTCCAGTCCGGTTTCGGTATTTCCCAGCCGTGCTTTTTGAGAAGCAACAATAGCTGAAAGATCTGATTGTTTTATCATGTTCGTTCTGATTTTTACCAATCAGAAACAAAGATAATGTGTTTATTGGTAAAATGCAAGTTTGTTTATTGATAATGGTCATCTTTTCGAGAAAACACGGCCCTAAGGCTTATTTTTTTGGCTGTGGGAAAGTGGGAAAGTGGGAAGGAATTGAGAACCGGAGCGAAGCGGAGTTCGGCGGAGCCAATTGAGAACGACATCCCGTATCCCGGAACGCGGATCCCGTATCGCGCAACGCGCTTCCTTCCCATGAAACACCCCTGTTTCAACTAACCCAACTCCCTGGGGAGGGCACACAATG
>DYSO01000004.1:0-28208 GCA_020718225.1 Draconibacterium orientale
ATATCTTATTTAACATGATTAGACGAACCTATTTATCATTTTTGTTCTTTGGCATAATAGGGACTTGTATTGCCCAGGATCCGGTCAGGGATTTGTTGAAAAAGGAGCAACTTTCATCGGGTTATCCAGATGACAATGTGTTGGTTCTGTTTGATAGTACCCGCGTTGATATGCAGGAATCGGGGCTCACTTATGTATGGATCCACACTTTATCGAAAGTTCTCAATGCAAAAGGAGCCATTGAATTAAGTGTTTTGAAGTCGGGATATGACCCACAGTCGGCTTTTGTTGAAATCCGGAAGGCCGTAATACACAAAAAAAACGGAGAGACAATCTATCCGGATATGAATAAAGTACAGGATTATCCGGCTCCAGCGCGCGCCATCTATTGGGGTGCACGTGAAAAAATGGTGGAGGTTGGAAGGCTTGAACCGGGTGATGCTGTTGAGGTTGTTATTTTCAGAAAAGGATTTACCTATGCTTTATTGAGCGGGGAGGATGACGAAAAATACATTCCGCCGATGCGGGGACATTTTTATGATATTGTAGAATTTTTTGGTCCTAATCCGATAAAAAGCAAGGTATATCGGGTAATAATACCCAGAGAGAAGCAGTTGCAATATGAATTTTACAATGGAGAAGCCAGTTCCTCCTGTTTCCTCGACGGGGCAAAGGTTGTTTATACTTTTAGCAAAAAAGAGATTCTTCCGGTAGTCAGCGAATCGCGGATGGTGGCATTGTCGGATGTAGCGCCGAAGTTGTTATTGTCTACCAGTCCGGATTGGTATTCAAAGTCAACCTGGTTTTTTAAAGTAAATGAAGATTTTGGAAGTTTTGAATCAACTCCTGAGATTCAGGCAATGGTCGATGAAATTGTAAAGGATGCAAAAGATGAGATGGATTCGGTTTCCCTGCTGACACATTGGTGTGCTGATGAAATTCGTTATTCAGGGATATCGATGGGAGAGGGGGAGGGGTTTACCCTTCACCGCGGGTCGATGACTTTTACGGATCGTTGCGGGGTTTGTAAAGATAAAGCGGGTATGCTGATTACCATGCTCCGGGCGGCTGGTTTTAAATCTTATCCGGCCATGACGATGGCAGGATCGCGTATTGATTATATTCCGGCCGATCAGTTTAATCATTGTGTTACCGTGGTTCGGTTACGTGACGGAAAATATCATTTGCTGGATCCGACCTGGGTACCCTTTGTCCGTGAATTGTGGTCAAGCGCTGAACAGCAGCAGCAATATCTGATGGGTGTTCCCGAAGGCGCTGATTTGGCCACAACCCCTGTTTCGGATCCTGAAAACCATTATATAAAAATTACCGGTGTCTCTGCCTTGTTGAATGACGGAACCCTTTCGGGTCAGATTACCATTGCCGCGGAGGGCCAATCGGATGCCGGGGTCCGCGGTTTATTTAAATACAGCAGCAAGTCATCCTGGTTTCAAAATGTGGAAAGGGAGCTTTTAAGGATATGGCCCAATGCCAGGGTTATAAAGATTGATTATCCCGATCCATACGAATATTTGAAAACAAACATCCGGGTTACCATTGATTATACGATTTCTGACTTTGCCATTATTTCAGGCAATACCATGATGTTTACCCCCCTTTCGGCTGCCGGGATTTTTAAAAATTTTCAGGGTCATCTGTTTTTTGAAATCGGAATCAAAGAAAGGAAATTTCAATTTCGTGACCGGTGTTCAAGAACCGTTGAGATAGATGAATCCCTGACTCTTCCGGCCTTTACAAAAATACTTCGCCTGCCGGGACCTATTGTCAGTCCGGGAGTATCGGCATCGTTCAGGGGGGAATATCAGTTATCTGAAAATAAACTGATTTTTTCCGAAAAAGCAATTCTTGGAAAACGGATTTATGAGGCTAAAGATTGGCCCGAATTTAAAGCTGTTATTGAAGCGCAAAACACATTTTCAGAACAACCTGTCATTATTGAGCTATAAAATCATGAAAAAAAACATCATCCCTATTTCATTTTTCGGCATCTTTTTTAGTCTTTTTTCATCTGTACCGGCACAGGAGGTTAATCACGATGCAGTTTACCTCCAACTAACCAAAGAATATACTTTAAATCCGGACGGGAGTATGGATTACCGGTTGATCAAAAAACAAAAACTACTTACTTACCGGGCTTTTCACAATTTATATGGAGAGACTTTTATTGTTTATAATCCTGTTTTTCAACAACTTAAAGTTAATGAGGCATATACGCTGATGGCCGATGGGAAAAAAGTTCCGGTACCGGGAAATGCATTCAATGAAGTGTTGCCTGGTTTTGCAGCCAATGCCCCTGCTTATAATGTATTGAGAGAAATGGTTGTGACCCATACCGGATTGGAGCGGGATGCCGTCGTATATCTGGATTACAATATTCACACGGACAAAGGGACAATTCCGGCGCTCATGGGCAACGAAGTATTAGCAGAAAATGAACCCATCGATAACCTTGAAGTCGTGGTTCGTATTCCCAGGGGTCAGCCGCTTTTTTATCATTCTTTTCAAAACGCAGGTTTACCTCAAAAAACAGAGGTTGGCCCTTTTCAGGTATATACATGGAAGTCAAAGGATATTCCGGCAATATTGGTGGATGAGCGCCAGCCCGGTGGATTGGAATTATATCCCCGTTTGGTTTTCAGTACTTCAGAAGGCCATCAGCAAATGGGTTTATTCCTCATGGAGCAACCCGCCTTTCAATATCAGTTATCGGAACTGATGATGTCGGAAATAGACACCCTGGTCACTGCAATAACCAATAAAGCAGATCTGGTTTTGAAGATACAGCAGAAAGTGGTGAACGATTTTCGATTATACCCTGTTCCTTTGAAGGTGGTCGCATACCGTTGTCGTACGGCTCAACAAACCTGGAATAGCAACGGAGGGACCTCGTTGGAAAAAGCAGTTTTATTAGCGGCTTTACTAAAACGAACAGGAATTGAAGCATTTCCGGTTGGAATAATAAGAACCGCGGGTTTTGCAGAAGAGGTGGGAACGCTCTCTGATATTGATGAATTTGCAGTAAAGGTAACCAGTAAAGAATTGGGTGACCCGGTTTTATCAGTAACGGGATTAAATCCCGCTAATCTTAGTCAAAGTATGACTGGCAGGACTTTCATGCTTTTTAACCCGGATAAAAAAGTTTCATTTTTCAAATCGGGAAAGCCGGAAAGTACGATAGAATATACAGGAACCTTTATTGTATCTTCAGATCCAAAGCTTACCGGAGAAATTTCTATTCTTTTAAAGGGGAATGCTTATCCATACCTTGCTTTGACAAGGGATAAAAACAAAATTAAAAATTCGATTTCCGGCAGTATCAGGAGCAAGGATTTTACGGAATTGAAAAGCAGCTCTCTGGAATTGCTGTCAGGATTACAAACGTTTACTGTTCAAAGCGATCATCCGTTCCGGAAGGACAGCAACTATTATTATTTTTCACTTCCCTCGGTCAATACCGGAGTGGCTGGCTGGGGCATTAAAACATTATCATCGCAAAGGGAAGCCCCCTTTGAAATTCCATCCCCTGCAGAAGAAACGTATATTATGCGTTTCACGTTACCTTCAGGATTCAAGATTTTCACCCCCTTGAAAAAAATTGCCATTACCAATAATGCCGGTGCTTTTTTATGGGAGGTACGTTTTGAGAAAGGAAAATTGGAGGTACAACGGAGAATAGAATTTTCAAAGCAGGTTATGTCGGTTCAGGACTATCCTGATTTTAAAATATTGATGGATTATTGGAACAACCCCCATTATTGTGAAATTATATTTATCGCGGGGAATTGATCCTGTTTAACGTGTAACGATTCTCCCCAGTCCCAGGTTGTTGATCCTGATGCTTTGTTTTTTTAATTCACGAAGGGAGGCCATCAGTGCATTTTGTTCTTCCGGTGAGGATGACTGGGAGAGTTTCAGCTGTATTTCGGTGATCATTTTATCGATTTTTTTGGATTTAAAAGCCAGGATTGTGTGTTCGATATGCATTTTAAGGCGGGATTCTTCTGTTTCGACCTGGATATTGTTTTTCAGCCAGTTCTGGCTTAATTCATAGGGTGAGATAATGAGGTTAACAACGGCTTGAGACAATTCGGCATCGGGATGGGCGAGGAACCAGGTGCGATCGGGGATGGCATCGTTATCGCTCCCGGTGATATAATCCTGAAAAATCCGGCGGTACAGGTTATTTTCGAAACCCAGCTCATCGGAAAGGATTTCATGGATAACAAAATCGGCGATCATGACAGTAATTTCTTCTGTATCGTCGGGTGATTTTTTAATGTGGAAGGTTTGTTGTCCATAGAGTAAGAGAATGCGAATAATTTCTTTTTCCTGATATTCGGCTGAATCGGTTTCAAAGGGTGACTGAGGGTCGGCCGGAGTTGGGATAATTTCCGGTGGCTGGTTATTTTGTTCTGGGGTGGAATTATCTTTTTGAAAGCGGGAGCGAAGTTTTTTGTTTAATTCGTTCATCAGTACCTGTTCGGAAATTGACATTAGGCTGGAACATTCTTTAATATAGATTGAGCGTGTAATTCCATCGGGGATCAGGGAGATGGTAACAACAATTTCTTTAATCAGGGCTGCTTTTTTTATGGGATCATTGCGTGTTTCATCAAGGAGCAATTTTGTTTTAAAAAGGATAAAATTGATGGCATTTTTTGAGATGAATATTTCAACTTCAGCCGGATGATGTTTTCGGGCAAATGAGTCAGGGTCTTCATTTTCGGGGAAAAGAACGATTTTCACATTCATCCCTTGTTCCACGATCATATCGATACCCCGGAAAGAAGCTTTGATACCAGCCGGATCACCATCGTAGAGGATGGTAATATTGGAGGTAAAGCGTTGGATCATGCGAATCTGGTCATAGGTCAATGAGGTGCCGGAAGAGGCGACTACATTTTCGATCCCAGCCTGGTGGAGGGCGATAACATCGGTATACCCTTCAACCAGAAAACAGTTATCTTTTGAGATGATGGGATTTTTTGCAAAAAAAATCCCATAGAGGGTTTTGCTTTTGGTATATATTTCTGATTCGGGGGAGTTGACATATTTGGGGCGGTTTTTTTCCCCGGTTAAGATGCGTCCACCAAATCCGAGGATCCGACCGGAGGCGCTATGGATTGGAAAAATTACCCTTTCGTGAAAGCGGTCGAACAACCGATTGTCTGATTCGACAGAGAGTCCTGTTTTAAGAAGATATTCTTTTTTATATCCGTTTTTTATTGCATGGTCAGAAAAAGCATCTCGTTTTTTGGGATTGTACCCGAGTTGAAATTTTCGTATTAAATCTTCGCGTATCCCGCGTTCTTTAAAATAAGAGAGGCCAATGGATTTTCCCTCGTCTGTTTCCAATAAGTTAGCTGAGAAATATTGACGGGCAAAAAGGTTTACATTAAACAGGCTCTCTTTTTCGTTGAGTTCCTGGATTTGTTCCGGGGTTTGTTCTTCCTCCTCAAGATCGATATTGTATTTTTTTGCGAGGTATTTCAATGCTTCGGGGTAAGAGAAATGCTCATGTTCCATAATAAAATTCACTGCATTTCCAGCTTTACCACAACCAAAGCATTTGTAGATCCCTTTGGCCGGGGAGACGGTGAAGGATGGTGTTTTTTCATTATGAAAGGGGCAGAGTCCCAATAAATTTACCCCTCTCCGCCGCAAAGAGACAAAGTCGCCGACAACCTCTTCGATGCGGGCGGTAGTAAGGATGGTTTCGATGGTGTCGCGGTTAATCATGGAGGGCTTATGATGCGAAGGTACAAAAAAGGAAAGAAAAAGGGGACGGTTGGGAATTTAACCGGCCGGTATTAAAACTATTGGTACTTTTGTCTGGCAGAAATTTCCCCTTTTTCAGGTCTGTGCCAATCAAAAAGAATGCATTATGGTATATTTAAAACTTTACTTTTCAACCCTTCTGGTATTTTTCGCCGTTGACATGATTTGGCTGGGGCTGGTTGCCCGTACTTTTTATAAGAAACACCTTGGGTTTCTGATGGCACCGGAAGTAAACTGGTATGCTGCATTGATATTTTATTTTCTTTTCATTCTTGGCGTCCTTGTTTTTGTGGTCATTCCGGGGATCCGCGACAACGACCTTACGATGACCCTGATCAAAGCGGCGTTGTTCGGCCTGATCACTTATGCCACTTATGATTTGACAAATCTTGCGACTGTTAAAAACTGGCCAATCTTAATCACCATAATCGATCTGATCTGGGGGATGGTGTTGACAACGATTGTCAGCCTTGCAGGGTTCTTCATCGGGAAGTGGTTAACATAGATGGAGGGGGCACCAATTTTCCATGGTTCACGATATCCGCATTTGCTTTCACGGGGGATCTCCTCGGATTTATCCGGAAGGGATGCTGTACCTGAATGAATTACCTGCCTAACCATGGTTTTGTTTTACAAAGAGACCCGATGGGTCCGACTATGTTCCGGAGGTTTCCCAGAACGATGTGCCAATAAAACTAATGGATCCGCACAACATGATCTTGAATGGCTAATCAATTACCGGTTTCATTATGTGATCTTATGGGATTTATTGAGTATTTTAGGGCCATTAAATTCATCCTCATCATATGGCCTCTTCCATTCGCGATAACTTCTCCTGCGGTTCAGTGGGTGATTTTCTGAAAGAACAGATTGAACCGGATGCGGAACTCTCTTTTGCTTCAGCCTATTTCAACTATTATGCATACCTGAAACTGAAGGATTCCTTAGATTCGATTCGTCACCTCCGGTTTCTGTTTGGGGAACCAAAATTCATCCATAAAGTGGATCCCAATAAACGAAATTCCAGAAATTTCGAAATCACGGACGATGGCTTGTCTGTTCCCATCACTGAACGGCTGCAGCAAAAAGCCGCAGCGAAAGCCTGTAGCGATTGGATCAGGGACAAAGTAGAGATTAAATCCTTAGTTGAGCCCGATTTTTTGCATGGCAAAATGTATTATATCCGGAAACCAAATACAAAGGAATCAGCCTTGTTGGGCAGCTCGAATTTTACGGTTCAGGGGTTGGGGTTATCTGCAAAACCGAACATGGAGCTAAACCTGGTAATGAATGATCACCGCGACATCCGGGAGTTGATTGATTGGTTTGACGCATTATGGAATGGCAGCATTGAAGAAGTGCCGGTCGTGGATGTGAAAGAAAAAGTTCTTGGCTATCTGGAGATGCTGTATGCCGAAAACGACCCTCAGTTTGTCTATTTCAAGACCCTCTATCACCTATTCATCCAGTACATTGAAGATCAGGAAAAAGGAGGGCTGTTACTGAAGGAAACCACCCATTTCCTCGACAGTCAGATCTGGCAGGCGTTGTATGCATTTCAAAAGGATGGCGTGAAAGGCGCTATCCATAAAATTCTGAAGCATGGCGGTTGTATTATTGCTGACAGTGTCGGTCTGGGGAAAACCTACGAAGCGCTTGCCATTATCAAATATTTTGAAAGCCTGAATCTGCGAACCCTGGTCATTTGTCCCAAAAAACTATCCGATAACTGGACGATTTATCAGGCCCATAAAAACCATTCCCTGAATCCTTTCATCAAAGATCGTTTTGATTTCAACGTGATCTACCATACCGACCTTAACCGGACCCATGGCAGGTCGGATGCCGACGGATTGGATCTTTCTTCGTTCAACTGGAGCGCCTATGATCTGGTCGTTTTAGACGAATCGCACAACTTTCGGAATAACATCAAGGGTAAGGTCAATGAACAGGGCGAACGTTCCATCAGCCGGTATGAGCGGCTTATGAACGACATCATCAAACAGGGAGGAAAAACGAAAGTAGTGATGCTTTCGGCCACACCGGTCAACAACAGCCTTCGGGACCTTCGGAACCAGATCTATTTTATCACGGAAGGAAGCGATATTGCTCTTGCAGAGACAACAGGGATTAAGCACATAGAGAACACGATCAAGAATGCACAGACCCAGTTCACCCTTTGGGCCGATCACAAAAAGAACCCTAACCGGTCGGTCAAAGAGCTGTTGGAGAGACTGGATGCCTCCTTCACGAAACTTCTTGACGAACTAACCATTGCCCGAAGCCGGAAGCATATCCTGAAACATTACAACATTGATGAATTGGGTAAATTCCCGGTGCGGCAGAAAGTGATCTCGGTGTATCCCGAGATTGACCTCAACCATCGCTTCCCATCTTATGATAAGCTGAACAGAGAGATCATGAAGTACAAGCTCGCCCTGTTCAATCCTTCAGCCTATCTGAAAGAGGGATATGATGCTTATTATGAGGAGAAAGCAGGGATTAAAGTTAGAAATTTCTCTCAGGCGAAACGGGAGAATTTTCTGATCGGAATGATGAAGGTCAATTTTCTGAAACGACTGGAAAGTTCGATCCAGTCCTTTGAAATCTCCATGGATCGCACTATCAGAAAGATAGAAGCATTGGAGCAGAAAATTCGGGAATACAGGGAACACCGAATCAAAGAAGCGACTATCGATGAAGCGATGTTTACCATCGAAGATCCTGAGGATGATGATCTGTCGGAAGCAAACGAAAATCTCTATGTGGGGAAAAAGACCCGGTTTCGTCTCGATCACCTGAAATTAGATGAGTGGTTAACTGATTTGCAAAACGACAGGGACCAATTGATTGATCTGTTTAACAATGCGGAAACGGTAACCCCCGGACGGGATGCGAAACTGGCGCAGCTCAGGGAACTGATCCTTCACAAATTGAATCATCCGCTGAATCCATCCAACCGGAAAGTTCTTGTCTTCACCGCCTTTGCCGATACCGCCTGGTATTTGTATCAACAGCTTGAATCCTGGGCACTTCAGGATTTGAATTTGCATATTGCTTTGGTGACAGGCGGGAGTATGGAAAACAGGACAACCTATAAACCAAAAGGAAAAAACCTGAGGAATCAGTCCGATTTCGCCTCCATTCTCACCAATTTCAGTCCGGTTTCCAAAAAACGGCACCTGATGACTGACATGCCTCAGGAAGGGGAGATCGATATCCTGATCGCCACCGATTGTATTTCGGAAGGGCAGAACCTACAGGATTGCGATTACCTGATCAATTACGATATCCACTGGAATCCCGTCAGGATCATCCAGCGGTTTGGCCGGATCGACCGGATCGGGAGTAAAAATGAAAAAATCCAGATGGTCAATTTCTGGCCAACCAAAGATCTGGATAATTACATCAACCTGAAGGAACGCGTGGAAGCCCGGATGGCATTGGTGGATCTTACAGCTACGCAGGAGGAGAACATCCTGAACAATGAACAACTGGAAGAATTGATTGCAGAAGATCTGAAATTCAGGAACAAACAATTGAAGAAATTGCAGGAGACAGTTCTTGATCTGGAAGACCTGGACGAAAACATCAACCTGAGCGATTTCACCCTCGATGATTTCAGGATAGAACTGATGAATTTCCTGAAAGATCATGAAGATCGGCTGAAAAATGCACCGATGGGACTTTACGCCATCGTTCCTTCGCCTTCCGGCCCGGACGCTGACCCGGAATTGGCAAACAGGCTTACCGAACCGGAGAGAGAGAGCGTCAAACCGGGCGTTATTTTTTGTCTTCGGCAATTGGGCGATACCGCCGGAAATGAAGCCGTGAATCCGCTGCAACCCTGGTTTCTTGTCTATATTCGTGATGATGGCACCGTACGGTTCAAATATCTTCACGCCAAGCAGATCCTGGAGATTTACCGTGCCTTGTGTTCCGGACGGGAGAAACCCTATGAAACCTTATGCGAACTGTTCAACCGTGAAACCCAACAGGGGGAATCAATGGGGGTATATGCTCAACTACTCAGGCAGGCTATCCGTGATATCCGTGATACCTTTGCAAAGAAAGCACTGAAAAAACTTCAGACCGGAAGGGATGCCATTCTGATACCACAAGAAAAAACAGCTACGGACGAAGGACAGTTTGAACTGGTGACCTGGCTGATAATCAAATAGAGAGGGAAAAGCGATGAAATTTGACGGATTGCTGCAACTGATCCAGAACACCAGCGACGTGATGCAACAAGGCGCGGTGAAAGCCATCAACCGGATGCTAACCATCCGCAACTGGCTGATCGGGTATTACATTGTTGAGTATGAGCAAAACGGGGAAGATAGGGCTCATTATGGTGAATCGGTGCTTGAAACCCTGGCTAATAAATTGAATAATGCAGGACTATCCTATCGAAATCTAAGGCTTTTTCGCCAGTTCTATCTTTCCTATCCTCAAATTGGCCAGACAGTGTCTGACTTTTTAACACATGAATTTCAAATTCGGCAATCACCGATTGCCAAATTATATAATCCTGATAATGAGCATAATGAAATTTGGCAATCACTGCCTGCCAAATTGCCCGATAGTAAATTATTGTCACACATGATTTCTGGTGAAAAACTGCTGAATTCGCTTTCTTTTACTCATTTTGTTCAGGTGTTACCAATTGAAAATCCTGTGAAACGTACGTTTTATGAAACGGAATGCATCAAAGGTGCATGGAGTGTTCGCGAATTACAACGACAAATCGGCACGTTGTATTACGAACGCTCTGGTATGAGCCGCAAACCCGAATTGCTTTCTGAGCAAGTACAGCAATCAGTTGAACAATTATCCATCCGGGAGATTATCAAATCTCCCTTTACATTCGAATTCCTTGGTTTAAAAGCTAAAGATGTGGTCTACGAAAGTGACCTGGAACAAGCCCTGATCGAAAACCTCCAAGAGTTCATGCTCGAGCTGGGCCATGGAATATGTTTTGAAGCCCGGCAGAAGCGCATTGTGATCGGCGATGAGTATTTTTTCATCGATCTGGTTTTCTATCACCGCATTCTCAAATGCCATATCCTGATCGAACTCAAAACCAAAGAGGTGAAGCATGAGCACATAGGTCAGTTGAATGTGTACCTGAATTACTACAAAAAAGAGGTGATGCGGCCCGATGACAATTCCCCGGTAGGAATTCTGCTGGTCACCGAGGGCAATAAAGCCTTGGTCGAATATGCCACCGCCGGTATGAACGAAAAGCTGTTCGTATCCAAATACCTGGTGGAGCTGCCGAGTAAACAGCAGTTGGAGGAGTTTATAATGAGGGAGTTGAAAAAAATGTAACGTCATGTCAAAAGACAAGAAATTAGAAATTAAAGCTGCCCTGGAATCCTTTATTGAAGGGAACCTGTACGAAAACGCGATCCGTTTTTTCGAAACGCTTGGGTATTCGACTGAACGAACCCACCGGCTGGCCGAGCCCACGGCAACCTGTTTTCTCCGGAGTTTCCCCGACGCCGGCCGGCCTTTCAGGAGCGAAAAAGCGCTGATCAACGACTGGAAGTTTGTTGATCTTTTGTTTCAGTTGACAACCTCCGAAATCAAAAAACTACTGAAGGATGATGCTGCCCAGACTGAAATCGAATTCGGAACGAAAGGCATGGTTGGAACAAATCTGGCCATCATCGAGTCATATCTTTTCTTTACGCTATACCTCACCGGTGACCGGTACACCAGAACCCAGCTCAGCGAAATAACCCGTGAGATCAACCGGCTGTTTCCCATGCCCGTGATGATCCTGTTCCGGTATGGAGAAACCATTACACTTTCCATTATCAATCGACGAATACATAAGAAAGACAAGGATAAGGATGTACTGGAAAAAGTAACGCTGATCAAAGATATCAGGATCAGGAATCCTCATCGGGCTCACCTGGAGATTTTTTTCGATTTGTCGTTTGGGGAGCTGAACCGAAAATACCGGTTTACCGACTTCCTTCAACTGCACAAAGCATGGCAGACGACCCTTGATACCAAAGAGCTGAACATACGATTTTACCAAAAACTGTTTAACTGGTACCTGTTTGCACTCCGGAATGTCAAATTTCCTCAGATCAGACCTGCAGCAGATATGATCAATGATGACCTCCATCAAAGTGAATCGTTGATCAGGCTGCTGACAAGAATGTTGTTTGTCTGGTTCATGAAAGAAAAGGGGTTGATCAATCCGGAATTATTTGACGAACAAAAACTTAAGGAGATTTTAAAAAACTTCAGGGGAGAGAACGGAGAGGAGACCATCTATTACAAAGCTATTTTACAGAACCTCTTTTTTGCCACCCTGAACAAACCGGTTGATAAACGCAAAGTAATCGATAAAGGATTTAATCCAAAAGAGTATGGAGATCCCTTAGTGTACCGGTTTGATGAACTGTTTGATGAACCGGAAAAATTGCTGACCTATTTTAAGAACATTCCATTTTTAAATGGTGGTCTTTTCGACTGCCTGGATCAAAAAAAAGATGCTGATAACCAGGTTGAAATCCGGTTGGATGGATTTTCTACGAAAAAACCCAAACAGGTCATCTTTCCCGACAAACTATTCTTTGGCGAATACAGGGAAATTGACCTCAGCCGCGATTACGACGATAAGAAGAAGAACAAGGTCACCATTTATGGTCTGATCGATATCCTGAACCAGTATAAATTCACCATTGAGGAAAACACACCGGTTGAAGAAGAAATTGCCCTGGATCCGGAATTATTGGGCAAGGTTTTTGAAAATCTGTTGGCTTCATACAATCCCGAAACCCAAAGCACAGCGCGCAAACAAACGGGTTCATTTTACACCCCTCGCGAGATCGTCAACTACATGGTCGACGAAAGCCTGATCGCCTATCTGAAAAACCATTTGGATGATGATCCAAGGTTAAGAACCCTCTTTTCCTATGAAGAAGACGATACAGGAAATCCATTTGACCCCGACGAAACCCATATTCTGCTGAAAGCCATTGATCAATGTAAAATTCTGGATCCGGCTTGCGGTTCCGGAGCTTTTCCCATGGGCGCTCTGCAGAAAATGATCCACGTACTGCATAAGCTCGATCCCGAAAACCACAAATGGTTCGATATGGTGGTGTCGAACTTTCCGGCCTATATGCAAAAAGAGGTCAGAAAACGGCTCGAAAAGGAGAACTGGAATTATGTCAGGAAACTGGGCATCATTCAGCAATGCCTTTATGGGGTGGATATTCAGCCGATTGCCACGCAAATTGCCAAATTGCGGTTTTTTATCTCCCTGCTGGTTGACCAGCATGAACAACCCGGAGAGCCCAACCGGGGATTTGAACCGTTGCCCAATCTCGATTTCAAGATCGTTACGGCCAATACCCTGATATCAGCCCCGTCAAACAAAGCCATTGATGCGTATGCCCGGGATGCGGTATCTCAGTTTGAAGTCGCCACAAATAATTACTTTTCTGCCACGTTTGAAGAGAAGGAGAAACTCCGGAAGAAAATTGAGAAATTGATCGGGATAATTGTTGATGCCAATAAAATGGTTATTAACCAATGGATCAACAAGATCAAACAGGAAAGCAACTCTGCAACCGGAGCCAAACTGAAGAAGATGAAGGAACAGCAGGAATCCTATCAAGGCGATCTCGACCGCTGGAATACCTTCCCCAACCTCTTCAAACAGGAATCAGTGGCCTTCTTTGAGCCGAAATACTTTTTCCCGCAGGTCAAAAATGGGTTTGATATTGTGATCGGGAATCCGCCGTATGTACGTGTTGACGACATCGCAAAGGAATCAAAAATCCTATATAATTTGACCTTTTCAACATGTTCGGGTAAATTTGATCTATATTATTTATTTTTTGAGAAAGCTTTATCGATTTCCTCAGAATTAGGAATTATAAATTTCATAACGCCTAATAAATTTTGTGCAGCAACCTCTGGTGAAGTATTACGGTTATTGATGCTTAGTGAAAATTGTTCAATAGAAATTTTAAGTACTTCCAAATTGAACGTGTTTAATGAAGCTTCAAATTATCCAATAATTACCTGTATTAGAAAAACACCAAATAGTGGGTCTATTGTTGTTAGAGAAGCCAAGTCAATAGAGGAGCTGTCACTTTCCTCAGAGGCTTTTTATCAGTACCCACTCTTCATGATACGCCAGATTCCCTCTTCGATAATACCTATAAATGTTAGTCAAAAAAGGATAGATACTGTATTATCCTTGTTAAAATCAAATAACTTACTTTCAGAAATAATAAGTTTTTCTGAAGGCTTGCGAATTCCAGCAAAATTTGAACTACAAACACAAATTAAGAATACCTTCATGATTGTTAAGCAATTTCAAATTGAGAAATGGTCTCCAATAAAAGAAGGTTCTTATATTTTACAAGAAGATCTCCTTAGTGTAATCAACGTAAATTCAGATAGATATAGTAAAATTATTAACTCTAAATTATTGATTGCAGAAGACGCCCTTGAAATAACCGCGACAGTAGATTATAATTATTATATTCCACAGGGAGGAATTTATTTCGGCACGCCTCATGAAAAGTACAAATCAAAGCTTCTTGCAATTTTGGCAATAATTAATTCAAGACTATTGTCTATCCTCTATGAGGTTCTTTTTGGGGGAATGCATATGGGTGGGGGTTATCTGAGATATCGGACGAACTTCATAGAAAAGTTACCAATTTCAGCGAATTTTCTCGATAACAGTTCTTTAAGTATTATATCTGAATATATTCTTCAATATAGAATGAAAGACTTTAATATTGATTTTTTCCAAAATCTATTAGATTCAATGGTTTACGAGCTTTACTTCCCCTCTCAGATTCAGTCAGCCGGTTGTGGGGTCATTCAACATCTCGGTAACCTACCTGAGTTAATTGAAGGAGACGAAACAGCGAATCTGGCAACGATCGAACGCGTTTACCAGGAATTCTCTGATACAGCGCATCCGGTCAGCATAGCTATGGAAAAGATGAGAGAGGTGGAGGAGGTGAGGACCATTGAGGGGTTGGATAAGGCGGGGAGCAGGTAACATAAAATTAAATATGATGCCGAAGGCATCACACGTTGATAATGGAAAGCATCGCAAAATCTGCGACCCCGAAGGGGTCGGACAAATTAACACCGCCCCTGTTTCTATCAGCGTATGATCCCGTTGGGATCAAAATCTAAAGCCATGGGCAGCACCTATTCGCAGATTTACATACAGGTTGTTTTCGCCGTGAAAGGGCGAAACAACCTGATTCAACCCGATTGGGAAGAAAGGCTGTATCAATATATTACGGGAATTGTTCAGAACAAGTCCCAAAAAATGTTAGCTATAAACGGAGTATCAAACCATATTCATTTTTTAATCGGAATGCAACCCTCTTGTTGTTTGTCTGATCTCGTTCGGGAAATAAAGAAATCCTCAAACAAATTTATCAACGAAAACAAGATTCGTTTGCATCAGGGGGATAATGATCCGGGTCAATATGGAGGTGAGAAAAAGGAACGAAAGGTGTTTCAGTATACATTTCATGTTACCGGTAGCGAAAAAATTACTGTAAACAATAAAGTCTATACAGAACCGGTAATTGTTGAAGACACAAACAGCCGGGCTCTTCCATGGCTTCGGGAACATGCGTTGTTACCGAAAGGAAAAGGCTGGTTTGCTGCCGGATATGGAGCATTCAGAAGGCTTGCCCGCGAAAATAAAATCATTGTGCCTTCCCTGCAAACTCCGTTGCGTTATACCAATTTCTTCACTCAGTTTGTGGAGGATCAGGCATTGGAAGCATTTGAGACCTGGTTGGTGTATCTGGATTACCGGTTGTCAAAGTCACCGGCTGATTCAATTGCAAAAAAACAAAAGGAATGGGGAATCAGTGCGATAAACAAGCTGTTACCTCCTGGGAATACATTTGATCATATTGATACAAATGGCAATATTTGGTTTGATGTCAATGGAACCAAAGGATTAACCATTAAATGTGCCTATTGTGAAAGCCATATCACTCATGTCGGGTATGCTCATATTGAACATTATCGGCCAAAGATATTTTTTTCACAATTTTGTTTTGATTGGGATAATTTGCTTCTTGGATGCTCGGTATGCAACGGCGCCCGGTATAAAGGGACAAAATTTCCTGATGAAGCAGAAAAAGGACCTATTATAAATCCGGTCGACGAAAATCCGGATAAGTACCTTTCTTTTGAATATGATCCTGAAACGGGAACTGCCAATGTTCTTGGGAAACATGACCGTGGAAGCACAACGGTGGATATTACGGGACTAAACAGGGTTGAATTGATTAGACATAGAAGCGATGTTGTGAGGAAGATCGCCTTTGTCGCAATTAGGGCAAAAAATGGTGACGTTCAGGCAATTGAAGAATTAAACCGTTGTTGCGAAAATGATCAGGAATATGCTGCATTTGCCAGAACATTAAAAAGAAAATTTGATATCGAAGATTAATCTTTTTCGATGACATATCATGATCAGAGCATTAACTGAAATTCTTAACAATAGAAATCTCTGATTTTTTACAAGAACGTAGAAGAGAAAATTTGATCTATAATGATGGAACAGATGCAAAACCACTCTGGAAGCCAACAACATAGCCACTTATAAATAGATGTAAGAAGCAATAAATTTATAAGAGATTTGTAAGAAAAGGAGATTCAAAATGAACTACTGGCTTATAAAATTCGCCCCCTTTCGCTTCAGTTGGGATGACTGTCTGCGGAACGGGAAATTTGAAATCTATTCCGTTCGGAACCATCAGGCCAGGAATAATTTGCGTGAAATGAAGCTAAACAACAAGGTTCTTTTTTACCAGAGCTAGCGGGATCAGAAAATCATGGGATGGATGAAGGTCATTCGAAAAGCGCATCAGGATCTGACTACCTCCGATCCCCAATGGGTTTCGGTGACATTTGAACCGAAGAAGACGTTTCGGGTTCCCGTTATGTTGGCCGACATCAAGGCCGATGCTGAACTCTGGGAGATTGGGTTGTTAAGGCAACCAAGATTATCGGTTATGGAACTCCGAAAAGATGAATTTGACAGGGTGTTGGAACTGGCGAAAGGGTTCTGAAAAAGAAACCGGTTGAGCAGTTTAGCCCAGATAGTAAGAAAACATAATACAAACTAACGATAATATAGATGAAAAAACAGAAAGCCTGGATAAAAACAAGCTCGGGTAAATCCGGAAAAACCATGTCTGATTTTGAGAAACAACGAATAACCGCTGATTGCCAGCCGTTGGTCGAACAGTTTAAAATTCAGTATATCCGATCAAATCCTGATAAGAGGTTTAACTATCTGATTGATATCTACACCAGATGGAGAGGGAACCATCTCTATTTTTGCCAGAAGTACAAATCAGATGATGAAAACAGGATAGCTGATGAATTTGAGGTTAAATTTGTCAGATTGGAATACACAGGACATAACTTGTTTAGCCTGTCCTATCTCAGGCATACCGAGCAATGGTTCCTGATAGCAACGGATTTGACATTGCCGGATTGTCTTAAGATGATGAAGCAGATTCCCACGCTTCAACCGATTGGATAATTTTAATCATTTCTCGTGAAATTCCTTCTGCTTCTATACAAACACCGCATCTTCGGCTGGATGATCCGGCCGGGACTGGCCGATGAACCCGATGTGGCCGGAAAGCGGATCGTGGAACGGTTTGTGGCCGGAGTGGCCGAAACCGCCGGGGTGGAGTTTACAGAGGGGATCCGGAAAATCCTGGAATTGACCGCCTCCTTCAGCGACCAGGAACTCGCCCGCCGGTTTGCGCCTAAAGGCACTACGGTAGCGGAGTTTGTGAAGAACCCCGATGAAAAGCGCATCAAAGAGTTTATCCGTCCTTTCATCGACCGGCAACTGGATGCCATCCTTGCCGAAGGCATCCGGGAAGAAATTTCATTATACCGGATCGGTGACGGCGCCTTTCTCTATCCCGGCCAGCACATTGCGCTCATCAGGACAGAAGCGGTTCCCTGGTTCCACTTTTCGCGCGAAGCGACCCAAACCCGCTACCGTCTGGAGGTCCAATTGGAGGATCAACCGGTAAACCTCAGGGAACCGGGTACCACGCTGATCACCAACGATCCCTGCCGGCTGCTCATCAGCCGTTCGACAGGAGCCGCCATGATCAGGTTTCCCCAAGGATTCGACGGGAAAAAACTCCAGCCCTTCCTCACCAAAACCGAACTGCTCATCCCGGCATCCGCAGAAAGAGAATACTTCAAAAAATTTGTCCTGAAGATGGCGAAAACCGGACAGGTGAGAGCCGAAGGGTTTTCGGTCGAAACCGTTCCCCATCCCTGCCGCATGGAACTTGCCCCCGAACTCAACTGGCAAGACCGGGCCGTGCTGGTAGTATGGTTCCGTTACGGCGAACACCGCATCCTGGCCGGGAAACCACAACCGGTGTTCACCACCCTGGAGATGGTGGGGGAGGAGATCGGCATCCGGCGCACCGAACGCGACTTCCGGGAAGAGAAACGGCAGATGGAGCATTTGTTGCGTCTTGGACTGAAATGGGAATCGGAGAGCGCCTGTTCCCTTCCCGGAAGTCGGTCGAAGGGAAAGCTGTCGTTGCTGGAGCTGATGGAGTGGCTAAACCTGTTTGCCATTCTCCTGAGCAGAAACGATATCACGGTTGACGCCAGCCGGTTACCGGCATCCTGGTTTACCGGTTCGATCACCCCCTCTTTTCGGGTGGAACCGGGCGACGACTGGTTCGACATCAGCGCCACGGTATGGTTCGGCACGGTAGCCATCCCCTTTACCGATTTGCGCCGATACCTGCTGGATGGGATCCGGGAATTCCCGCTGCCCGGAGGCGAAATCGCCGTTCTGCCGGCCGAATGGTTCACCCGGTTTTCCGACCTGCTGTGGTTTTCGGCTCCGGAAGGGGAGAAGCTGATGGTTCCGCTGCGCCATTTTTCCCTCATCCAGGCACTGGATTTTCCCACTTCTGCGGATGCCATGCAATTGCTGCACCGGCTGGAGAAGGGTGTAACCGACGAGTTTCCGGTTCCTGATAACCTGCAGGCTACCCTGCGTCCTTATCAGGAAGAGGGCTACCGGTGGATGCAGTTTTTGGCCGGGCACCGCTTCGGCGGCTGTCTGGCCGATGACATGGGATTAGGAAAAACCATTCAGACCATCGCTGTGCTGCTAACCGTCGATGCACGGTTCTGTAAGGCATCCCTTGTGGTGATGCCGGCTTCCCTCATTCACAACTGGGTGCACGAACTGAGCCGCTTTGCCCCGTCGCTGAGGGTCTGGCAGCAAACCGGAACACAAAGAGTGACCAACACTGGTTTTTTTGATGGGGTGGACGTGGTGCTGACCACTTACGGAACTTTGCGCAGCGACATCGACTGGTTGGCCGCTTACCCGTTTCACTATGTGATCCTCGATGAGGGCCAGTTCATCAAGAACCCGGATGCTCAAACCTCGCAGGCGGTCCGCTCCCTGCAGGCAACGCACCGGCTGGTGCTTACGGGTACCCCCATTGAGAACAGCCTCACGGATCTCTGGTCGCAGATGGAGTTTCTGAACCCGGGGATGCTGGGATCTCTTGCAGGTTTCAAAAGGCGCTATCTTCAGGTAGAAAAGAGTCTCGGGAAAACCAACGGAAAGAATGACCGGGAGGAATCCGGTGAAGAAACCAAACAGGCATCCGGGAAAAAGGGACCAGAAAAGGAAGCCGATCATGAAGCGAACGATGCATCTGCCTCATTGAAGCGGCTGATCGCCCCGTTTATCCTGCGCCGCACCAAGCAGGAGGTGGAACGGGACCTTCCTCCGTTGGTTCTCGAGGAACGGATCTGTGCGATGACACCCGATCAGGAATCTAAGTACGAACAGGAACGGTCGGCAGTCAGGAACGAGGTGCTGCAGCAGATGGAGAGCGGCGACGGCAGCGCAACCAATCTGATGGTGCTGCGGGCGTTGATCCGGCTGAGGCAGATCGCCAACCATCCGGCTTTGGTGGATCCGGAATATACCGGAAGCAGCGGAAAATTTGACGAAGTGCTGAACCACCTGGAAGTGCTGCGCGAGGAGGGACATAAAGTGCTGATATTCTCCTCATTTGTAAAGCATCTTCAGTTGTTTGCCCAACGGTTTGAGATGGATGCGCTCCCCTTTTCGATGCTTACCGGCGCTTCGGTGCACCGCGACCGCATCATCCGGGAGTTCCGGGAGCACAACGGAAGCCGGTTCTTTCTGATTTCGCTCAAAGCCGGAGGCACCGGACTGAACCTCACCGAAGCTTCCTACGTGATGATGCTCGATCCCTGGTGGAATCCGGCCGCCGAACTGCAGGCCATCAACCGTGCCCACCGCATCGGACAGGAGAGCAAGGTGATCGCCTACAAATTCATCTCCGGGGAGACCATCGAGGAAAAAATGGTCAAGCTCCAGCAGCGGAAACAACAAATTGCCGATGCCTTCATCCCTTCAGGAAATCCCTTAAAAGAGCTGACGACCGAAGAGCTGAAAGCATTTTTTCAATAAAACAGGAATGGAGGAAAAGCGTATTTTTATCCCATGAATTATACCCCCGAACAGCTTTCAATCATTCACAGCTCCGGCAACATCAAGATCAATGCCGTGGCGGGGTCGGGAAAGACCTCAACCCTGATCGGGTACGCCCATGGGCGAAGGGATAACGGTAAGGTCCTGTATATTGCCTTTAACAAATCAGTTAAACTTGAGGCAGAAAAAAAGTTTGCCGAACTGGCACTTGACCATGTAAAAGTCGAAACCGCCCATTCGCTGGCTTATTCCTACATCGTAAGGGGAAGCAATTATCAATTAAAACAAAATGGCGGGTATAAAACCCACGAGATCGTTGAAATCCTTGGATTGAAAAAACAAAAACAATCTCATGCCGAATTCATCACCGGTCCTGCCATACGATTTTATCCTGTTTGATGAAGCGCAGGATGCTTCGGATGCCATGCTCGATGTGGTGATGATGCAACCGGCCGTCAAGGTGATTGTTGGCGATGCCCATCAGCAGATCTATGGATGGCGTTTTGCAGTGAACTCCCTGGAAAAGGTTGATTTCCCGGTTTATCACCTTACCAGAAGTTTTCGTTTTGACCATGAGATTGCCTCATTGGCCGGCCGGATATTACAATGGAAAGCTCATCTCGGGCTTCAACCGGAAATTCAGATATATGGTTCAGATCCTTCCGGCGAAATTAAAAGCCGCGCAACCCTGGCCAGGACCAATGTCGGTTTACTTTCCAAATCCATCGAATTGCTGATTGAAAAAGGATCGGTCAGGAAGATCTACTTTGAAGGAAGGATCGAAAGCTATACGTATGCTGATGAAGGCGCTTCGGTGTATGATGTGCTCAACCTTTACCTTGGCCAGGACCAAATGATTCGGGACAAGTTGATTGCCTCCATGAAATGGTTCGGCGACCTGGAGGAATACATCGAAAAAACAGAGGATGCTGCGCTCAGGCTTATTGTCGATATTGTTAAAAAATATCACCGGAACCTACCCAATTATATCCGTCAGATCAAAGAAGCCCATGTCGAAAACCATGAAAAAGAAAAGGCCGGGATGATTTTCTCGACGGTCCATCGTTGTAAAGGATTGGAGTACGATGAGGTGACCCTTGCCGATGATTTTATTTCCGAAGATAAAGTAATAAAATGGATGAATGAAGGCAAGGGCAATTCTGTCAACATCCATAAAATCGCAGAAGAGATCAACCTTTTGTACGTTGCTGTGACCAGGACACGGAACGTTTTGAATATTCCGGAAGGATTGCTGCCCCGGTCGCGGATCAATGTGATTGCTGCGGCAAAAAAAACACCGGGTTTTGAAATAGCGGAAGAGGAATATTTCCGTAACAAAAAACCACCAAAATCTGTTCAGGAAAAGAATAAGAGTGGCCAACCGTGGACCGGGGAGGATGACGACATCCTTACCGTTATGTATTGTGAAGGGAAACCGTTGAACACAATGGCCCGGAAACTGGGCAGGGGATATGGCGCCATCCAGTCTCGGATCAAAAAATTGGAATTGCCTGAACTTTATGATTGAATAAGGTTCGCTCTTTTATTGGCAATGGCCCTCTCCGGACGAATGATTTTTTTCGGGTTATAGCGGTTCGGAACAGGTTTGCAAGTATTGAGCTTTTGTTCCTCCCGGTATAACTGCATCTAACAGAAAAATGTTTTGCATTTTGTATAAGATGCAGTATAAATTCAAAGTATAAATTGTCCGGATTTTCTTATGCCCGCAAAGCGGTCATGATTAAAAAAACTTGCCCGATTTTAGAATTTTCAGAGGAAAACGGGTCAAATCCCTCCTGCCAGGTTTTTTTTTCCCTTAAACGGAAATGGCTTCGGCAACCCATCCTTTTTCCGACAGGGCCATCAATTCCCGGAAACCAATTCTATACAGTAATTCAGCAGTCTCACCAAACAGCATCGAAACCTCGGAAGGTTTGTGAGCGTCAGAACTGATGACCACGGGGATATTCAATTCATGGGCCTTTTTCAGAATGGCAGGCCCCGGGAAATGGGAACCGGATCTTTTTTTATAAATACCGCGGGTGTTTACCTCCACAATGACCCCTTTTTCTTTTATCAGTTCAAGGGTTTCATCCACCAAAGCGATATACCAGGGTTCCTCTTCGCGAAATAACTTTCCCTGGTTGTGCATTTTAATTTTATCGAGATGCCCGATGATGTCCATATTATTGGTCTCCAGCATTTCGTTGATCTGCCGGTAGTAGGCGGTGACCCCTTTTCGGATGTCGTTTCCAAAAAGACGGCTGAGCCCGTCGAAATAGGTGGATGGGTCCGGGCCGTCGATGAACCAGAGGTTGTCGGGAGAACCCTTGCCCACCAGGTGGACAGAACCAATCAGGTAGTCAAGCGGGTAATTTTCAGTGAAATAGGAAAATGGATAGCCGGTTCCGGGAATAAAGTCCACCTCCATGCCCAGAAAGAGGGTCAGTGCGGTAGGCTGCTGTTCCGGTATTTTCAATGAGTGAATGGTGTCGCAATACTCCCGGACCCGTTCTTCGCGTAGGGCAAAGGTATTTTCGAAGGGGAGAGGCGAATGGTCGGAAAAACCGAGGGCGGCCATGCCCTGTTTCAGGGCCTCTTCAATATAAAATTCAGGGGCATCGGACCCGTCGCTGAAATGGGTATGGGTATGAAAATTGTTTAAATTCAAAGTTCAAATGTCAAAATTCAAAAACAGGCATTGGGCATTGGGCATTAGGCATTAGGGAGAGTTCCGTTTTGCGTTTTCAATATTCTATTTATTCCCGATAATCTTGTAAACTTTGTCTGCCCTTCTCAGGAAAACTTCTACCGGGATACTGCATCTTTCACCTTTTACTGTTTTTTCAACCGGTTTCAGGTCCACCCGGATTTCGGGGATGGTAAGTTCGATGGAACCGGTTGTCGGGCCCTGGATGTACACCCTGTCTCCCGATTTCAGTTCGCCGGACTCCATTTTAACTTCGGCTACTTTTAGCCTGGTGAAGTAATTGGTGATTTTACCAATATAAACTTTCGATTCCGTTGCCACCGAGCCGTGTTGTTCTGCCCATTCGCCCATTTTTTTGCCGAGGTAATATCCGTCCCAAAATCCCCGGTTATACACGGAATCAAGCCGGGCCATCCAGTCGTCTATCTTTTCTTTAGTATAGGTTCCATAGCGAACGGCATCCAGCGCTTCGCGATAGCATTCGACTGCGGTTTTCACATATTCCGGACTCCTTCCACGGCCTTCGATCTTCAACACGGAGACTCCCGCGTTGGCTATTTGATCGATAAACCCGATGGTGCAAAGGTCTTTGGGCGACATAATGTATTCGTTGTCGATCATTAATTCTATTTCGCCATCGGAACTGGTCACTTTATACGGGCGGCGGCAAATCTGGTAACAGGCGCCGCGGTTGGCAGAAGCGTTATAATGGTCGAGGCTGAGGTAGCATTTACCGGAAATGGCCATACAGAGCGCCCCGTGGGCAAAAACTTCGATTTTGACAAGGTTTCCGGAAGGCCCGGTGATTTTTTTTCGCTTAATTGCCTTTGTCAGATAGGCAACCTGGTCCAGCGACAGTTCACGGGCCGTAACCATTACATCGGCATATTGAGACCAATATTGAACCGCTGAAAAGTTGGAAATATTTGCCTGTGTACTCATGTGAACCGGCATTTTAACCGAATGTGCATATTGGATCACTGCCTGATCGGAGGCAATAATGGCATCAATCCCATTTTTTTTAGCAGCATTAACGATCTTTTTCATTTCCGGGATTTCATGGTCGTAAATCACGATATTCAGGGTAAGGTACGTCCGGATCGCATTTTTTTTGCAGATGCGACTGATTTTAACGAGATCGCGCAATGAAAAATTGAATGAAGAACGCGCCCGCATGTTGAGTACACCGACACCAAAATAAATCGAATCGGCGCCAGCCTGGATCGCAGCGATAAGGGATTCCCATGAACCGACGGGGGCGGTGATCTCAATATTCTTCAAAATGGAATTTTTTCACAAAGATAGCAGTTTAACCGGAGGTGAAAAACCGTTCCAGGGACTGTAAATTGTAGTGATTTGCGATATTTTTCGCTTCCGGGGTATACAGAAATTCAAGTTCTTTTTTATAATGTTCAATAATTTTACCCCGTACCATTTTGGCTGTTGAATTCATAAACCGGTTTTCTTCGCTGAAAGGCTCAGCCAGAAGGATAATGGCCGATGGTAACCAGCGTTGGGGAAACAACGCTTCAAATTTTCCTTTTGGCCGGTATTCTGACAAATCTTGTTCAATTGCTTGCAGCGCTAATTTTTTACCCTCTTCGGAGAGGGGATCACATCCTTTGTTTTTCAGGTATCGTTTCAGCGATTCTTTATTTGGGACGATGAAAGCAGCGGTATAAGGGCTTTGGTCATTATACAACAGGCATTGGTCAATATTATCGGAATGGGCTACGATGGATTCTTCAATGCCTTCCGGGCTGAATTTTTCACCATCCCGGCCAATCAGCAAACTTTTAAAACGGCCCAGAACATAGAGAAAATTATCTACATCAAGATATCCCAGATCGCCGGTAAACAACCATCCATCCCGAATGGCAGCATCCGTTGCGGTTTGGTTTTTCCAGTATCCCTGCATCACATTTTGTCCCCTGACAACAATTTCGCCTTGTTTTTCTTGTGGAAGTGTTTTTCCGGTATTGTCGCAAATTTTCAGTTCCATTTCCGAAACTAATATTCCGGAAGAGCCAAGTTTATGTTTGTCTATGGTGTTGGAAGAGATGATGGGGGAGGCCTCGGTCAGTCCATATCCCTGGAACATCGGGATTCCAAGGGCATAGAAGAAATGCTGGAATTCGATATTGAGCAAAGCTCCTCCTCCGATAAAAAATTGAAGCCGGCCGCCAAAGGCTTTTCGGATATTTTTGAAAATCAGTTTATCAAAAAGATAAATCAAGGGTTTAAAAAAAAGTGTCAATCCGCTTCCTTTATCCCAACCGTTTTTGTTATAGCGATAAGAAATCTGTAAAGCATGGTGAAACATCCAATTGGCCAACCATCCTTTTTCACGGACAGATTTTTCGATATTTCTTTTATAATTGGCAGCCAGGGCCGGAACACTGAATAAAATGTGGGGTTTTATTTCACGGATGTTTTGTTGGATATTCCGGATGCTTTCGAGGGTTGTTTTTCCGGGTTGAACCGATGCAATGGAAGCGCCTTTACCCATGAAACAGTAGATTCCGGCGGTATGTGCAAAGGCATGGTCCCAGGGAAGCATCAGCAGGGTACGGGATGTTTCTGACAAACCCATTAAAGAATACCCTTGTTTGATATTGGTGAGATAATTGCGATGGGTAAGAACAATCCCTTTTGGGTCGGCGGTGGTGCCAGACGTATAACAAATATTGGCCGGATCATCGGGGCGAACGGATTGTTTTCTGTGATTTAGGGCTGATGGGTTGGAAGCGCTGTATTCGAGCCCCATTTCCAGGAGCCGGCTGAAAAGAATTTCATCAGATCCTTCAGTAGGGATATCATCGAGCAGGATCGTATTTTTAAGGAGGGGGAGCTCTTTTTTAACAGATCTGATTTTTTTTACCTGGTTTCCCGAAACAAAGATCAAGCCGGCTTCAGAATGGTTTAGACGAAAACTGATTTCTGAGGCTCCGGACAACCTCACAGATAAGGGCACATTGATGGCGCCGGTATAAAAAATGGCAAGTTCGCAGATCACCCAGCTATTTCTGCCTTCAGACAGCAGGGCAATACGGTCTGATTTTTTAACCCCTGACGATAGTAATCCGGCAGCGAGAAGCGCAACTTTTTCATGGACCTCCCGATAGGTAATTCCCTCATAATGGTCTCCGGATTTTTCCCATAAAAATATATTTTCAGGAAATTTTTCGACACTTTTTTCGAAAAAATCGGGAAGGGTGTCCATAGCCAGTTTTATGTATATAAAAATACAATTTTTCTTTCAAGAGGGAATCATTCTTTTTGAAAACGAACTTTCTGAGCTTTCACAAGAGGCACGGGTAAGGCCAGTTTTATTCCCAGTTCTTTTAATTGTGCTTCACTGATTGCCGATGGGGAATCAATCATGACATCGCGTCCTGAATTGTTTTTCGGGAAAGCAATAAAATCGCGGATTGAATCACAGCCCCCGAGGATGGTTGACCACCGGTCGAATCCAAAAGCGATACCCCCGTGGGGTGGCGCCCCATATTCGAAAGCATTCATTAAAAAGCCGAATTGGTTGGATGCTTCTTCATCGGTGAATCCAAGGATTTTGAACATTTTTTGTTGTAGTTCTTTATTGTGGATCCGGATGGATCCTCCTCCGATTTCCGTGCCGTTGATCACAAGATCGTAGGCATTGGCCCTGACCCTGCCGGGGTTTGTTTCCAGGATGGGAATATCTTCCTGTTTGGGTGATGTAAAAGGATGATGTTTGGCATAGAATCGCCGGGTTTCCTCATCCCATTCGAGGAGTGGAAAATCAACGACCCAAAGGGGTTTGAAAATACCGGGTTGTATCAGTTCCATGCGTTTCGCCATTTCAAGGCGGAGAGTTCCAAGGGCATTGCGGGTTTTTTCCTCTTTTCCGGCCAGGATCAGGATCAGGTCGCCAGGTTGGGCGTTGAATGCTTCCAGGATTATTTTTAAATCGTCGTGAGAATAGAATTTATCTACAGAGGATTTCACAGTCCCGTCTGCTCCATAGCGGATGTATACCAGGCCGGCTGCGCCAACCTGTGGCCGTTTAACAAAATCGGTAAGTTCATCCAATTGTTTCCGGGAGTATTCGCTGCATCCAGTGGCATTGATCCCGACAATGAGTTCTGCATGATCAAATACTTGAAAATTTTTCCCTTTAACCAAGTCATTCAGTTCGGTGAAAGTCATTCCGAACCGGATATCGGGCTTGTCGGAGCCATATTGTTTCATTGCCTGGTCGTACGATATCCTTGGGAAATCGTCCATTTCAATATTCAATATTGTTTTAAACAGATGTTTTGCCAGTCCTTCAAAGGTATGGAGGATATCTTCCTGTGTAACAAAAGCCATTTCGCAGTCGATCTGAGTAAATTCAGGCTGACGGTCGGCGCGCAGGTCTTCATCACGGAAACAGCGTACGATTTGAAAATAACGATCATATCCGGCCACCATCAGCAATTGTTTGAATGTTTGGGGTGATTGTGGAAGGGCATAAAATTGGCCGGTATTCATCCTGGAAGGAACCACAAAATCCCGTGCTCCTTCGGGTGTCGATTTGATAAGGTAGGGTGTTTCTATTTCCAGAAACTGCTTGTTATTAAGGTAATTCCTGGTTTCGATGCCCATCCGGTGACGCAATTCAAGGTTTTTCCGGTTGATGTTGCGGCGTAAATCCAGGTAACGGTATTTCATGCGCAATTCTTCGCCCCCATCGGTATTTTCTTCGATGGTAAAAGGAGGGGTTTTGGAAACATTGAGTACGGTGAAATGATCGACCAGGATCTCTACATCGCCAGTTTTCATTTTTGGGTTTTTATTGCTTCGTTCGGCAACTTTCCCATTGGCTGAGATTACGTATTCACGGCCGAGTTTACGGGCTTCCATGCATAATATGCTGTTGGATTCAAGGTTGAACACCAGTTGGGTAATTCCATAGCGATCGCGAAGGTCGATAAAGGTAAGGCCGCCCATATCGCGTGAGCGTTGAATCCAGCCGGAAAGGGTCACTTCAAGGCCCACATGGGCCATGTTCAGTTCACCGCAGGTATGAGTTCGGAGCATATTCTTTTTATTAGGAAAGCGCAAAGGTAGGAAGAAAGGATGATTTACGATCTACGATTTACGATCTACGATTTA
>DYSO01000004.1:28308-58120 GCA_020718225.1 Draconibacterium orientale
GCAAAGGTAGGAAGAAAGGATGATTTACGATCTACGATTTACGATCTACGATTTATGATCTACGATTTACGATTTACGATTTACGATTGACGAATCTGGGGTGCAATGCAGATAGTTGATAAAATGGATTTTATAATGGTTATTTTCTATTGGTGGAGTATAAAAATTTGATTTCATGCTATTTTGACTAAAGTGCGACCCCGAATTTGCAAATTTTAATAATTGCGCTGTCCATTTCTGATTTGAATCGGATTTTATGCAAGAATGTAAGGTACGGATCGTGTTTTTCAATTTCAACTCCCCTTATCCACAGGGTAATTTTGTTTTGAAAAATTCAGATATCATGGAAACAAAAATTATCAAGGGAGATTTAATCAAGAATAAAATCTTCACCGAAGTTAAATCTGAGGTTGAAAGACTTCAGGAAAAGTACCATGAAACACCGGGAATTGCTTTTCTTGGATTCATGTGTGTTCCCCTTTCAAAATATAACATACCGATGCATATACATTTGGCACAGACCATGGGGTTCAGGGTTTTCACCGAGGTCATGGCCAATGAATCAACAGAAGAAGAGGTATTTGCCGTTATTGACAAATTGAATGAAAATAATAAAATTCATGCTATCGTGCTCCTTCAGCCGTTGCCGCTGCAACTCAATCCCGTAAGGATTGTCAATAGAATCAATCCCATTAAGGAGGTTGAAGGTTTTCATCCGATGAATGTGATGGGTACGATGGTTCCGGATATTCAGGTGAGCAGGTATCCAATGTGTTTACCAACGGCTCTGTTTGAAATGTTCAGGGAAGCTGAAATACAATTATATAAAGACCAGGAGTGGGTTTTTTTGCTGGATGATGAATTTTTATCAAACGCCCTTACAAAGATGATCGTTCGTGCTGCTGCATCCAGGGTTGTGCCCAATGATTGTGCAGTAACTTTTGTGAACAAGGATTCGAAAAACCTGTTGGAGCATTGCAGGCAAGCCGATATTTTAGTGGCGGTGACCAAGTTTCCTGAATATATTCAACCAGAATGGCTGAAACCCGGTGTTTGCATTATCGACATTTATTCGAACCTGGTAAAAGAGGTTCCGTCAAAAACCGATCCGGCCAAAATGGTCCCGGTCATCAGGGGTGGAGTTAATGTAGCCTCTGTCAACAATATTGCAAGTTCTATTCTTCCCATCCCTGGGGGGCTTATGACAGTAGTCATGGCTATTCTGTTCAGGAACACCGTCATTGCTTATAAAAACAGCATTGCGGGTTTTTGAACCTGTTTCAAGCGCATGGCAAATATTTAAACCAAGAATATGGAAACGGTTTTAAAAATATTGAAAATCATGCTGTCTGTCCTGTTCCTGACAACTGCAGTGAAATCAACGGGACAGGAGAAAATAGATTCACTTGCGGCTTTAAATGATACATCTTCTTTTATTGTTGTCAAGTTCAGGGAAGGGTCAACCTATTTCGGGAAACTGAAGGAAAACAGGGATGACACGCTTACCTTGATTACTGAAGATCTGGGACCCATCAGGATTCCCTACAGTAAAATTAATAAAATTGAAAAAGTTGACTACATCGTTGTGAAAAAGGGAAGATACTGGTTCCCAACACCATTGCCCGGAAGGTACTTTTTTGCACCATCTGCATTCACGCTGAAACCGGGTGAAGGATATTACCAGAATACCTTACTCGTATTGAATTCCTTTAATGTAGGTGTAACAAACTGGTTTTCAATAGGAGGAGGGATTGAACTTATATCAACGATCGGTTCAATCACGACGGGTGAGTTTCTTCCCAGCTTTTTTTTAACGCCCAAAATAGGTACGAAAGTGGCAAAAGACCTGAGAATCGGAGGAGGGTTTATTTATGCAATGATTGCCGGAAATAATCTCCAGATTGGAACTATGTATGGCCTCATTACTTATGGTAATCCAGATTACAATATGACTGCCGGACTGGGATGGGGTTATTCGAAATCAAAGAGATCCGAGGCAGTATTTCAGAAGAATCCAATGATAACCCTGTGCGGTACAGCAAGATTAGGCCGGAAAATTGCATTTGTAACTGAAAACTGGATCATACCCTATACGACCCATTCAGGGCAGAAGTATACCTCTGTTTTTTCTTATGGCCTGCGCTTCTTCGGTGAAACATTGAGTGTCGATCTGGCATTTATCAACAATAAAGAGATATTCGAAATTTTGTTCACCGGTATCCCATTTGTTGCCTTCGCCGTAAAATTTTAACAACTTAACTACCTGGTGTTAAATAGAATTGATGAATCTGATAATGATTATTTAAACAAAAAACCAGGTAAACAACCGGGAATAAATGCCACTGTGGACCTGTAGGGTACCGGCCAAAACACAACAAATAAAATGAAATTCCCAACATTAAAAAGTCCGCCAAAATGGAAAAGGCGATTCCGGCATGGGCGGTCAGGACTGCTTTTCTATCTCAACCCATCCGTTCAATCCGACTTCTAAGCATTTTTATCTTTTCATGCAGGATATTGAAGAACCGGTAACGTTCTTTAGCAGAGGTGCCGCTGATCATGGTCGATTTCTGCATCAGGTTCCGGAAAGATTTTTCTATCTGGTTACAAAATACGGGGTTGGTAGTTATCAACTGGTTGATAACGTTGTAGGTATTGTACGAAATTTTTTGACCATCCATATTTACCAAAATGGTATTGTCGCTTACCAACACTTCATTATGAAAAAGCCGGTAATTGTTTTCAATACCCTCGGCAGGAGTGCCACGCATGTATTGAAAACCATGTTCTGCTTGACTTTGAACGTGATCAAGCCACGATTCCAGAACATCACACAACCTGAAAACATCTTCAATCCGCTCAAAAAATCCGGAAATAAAACAATATTCAATTTGCCGCAGAACACTGGAAATGGTTTCTTCGCTCCAAATTTCAATAGTAGGAATTTTTATGTAATGTGAAAGCAACTGGCGGCCAATTTCGTAAAGATTTTCCGGAGCCTGCAGCGAGAGTTTTTTATCTTCATAACCACTCGCGGGGATCAGCGCTTTGTTCCAGAAATAGATCTTAAATGCTGCTATTTCGGGGAATTCGAAATAATAAAAGACGGGTATATCCTTAGCAGCATAAATGATTTCTCTTTCCCTTGCGCCATGTATTTTTTTTATTGCCATCAGCAGCGAACAGAGGCATTTTTCGATATCAAAACCCTCGGTTCCAATGGCCAGTGAGTTGAAAATCACATGGTTGCTTTTAAAACTGAAAAGAGCATCTATGGAAATTTCATAGTGGAGACAAATCGTTTTAAGTTCTTCCAGAGATAATTCTTTTTCTCCCCTTATTCTCCGGTAGGCGCTGTCATAGCTTATACCCAGAAGCTCCGAGAGATCATGGACGAATGATATATTCGGAGCCAACTTATTCTTTATTGACTGAAATAGGATTTCCTGTACGGTTAACGGTTGGGTCATTGGAATTTCAGGTTAGGGGCAGATAAAGGTAAACCAAAATACGCAAAAATCAAAAAGGAATTATTGAATACTGACCCTGATTCCCTCTGAATGCGCTACAAATTCGGGTGCATACAGGCATTGAATGGTGGTTATACCGTTTGAATAATCGCCGGCAGCATTGGCTTTAAGCGTGTATTCGAACACGTGGGTCCCTTTGGGGAGGTAGTCGAAGAAAAAATTGGTTGCAACATCGGTTGTACTTTGGTAATAACCAAGACCATCCTGAAAACGGTAACCGGATTCGGTTTCAGCGCTTCGAGCAAACGGATCATCAAAAGAGGAATTGGAAATAAAAACGGGTTCAAAGGCGCTTGCGCGAAGATCTTTCATATGGACAAATTCAAGGTCACGGTCTACATGAATTACAATTCGCACAACAACCTTATCGCCCACCACCAAAGAGCCGGGAACGGGCCCCACGGGGGAGGTGCCGGGGAGGGTGTTCGTTGCTTTGGTTTGGATTTGTTGAAGGATCGGGCCGGAAGGTGTATTTTTTTCGATAAAAAGTTGTTTTTCAATCGAAATGGGTAAGGGGGCTGATGTAATTTTATCAAGATTTTCGAAATATTGCCAATAAAGGGCGCCCCAGCCAATACCTTTTCCTGATTTGGAAACACGGATAGTACCCATTTCCGGAGAAATTTCATGACCCGACCAGGCCACCTGAAAATAGCCGGTTCCTGCCTCTTTTTTTGTATCGATAAGTTTATCGGAATTCAGTTTAATATTTCCAATGGTTATTTTCACCTCGGGTTCTTCCGACAACAAATCAGTCCCGCGAAGCAACAAAGCGTAGCAGGCTTCGGTGGTAGCGCGTGGGTTTTGCCATTGGGTGGTTTGTTTTTGTTTCAGCAACCAGATTTTTAAATCTTCAACGATCTGTTCATTTTGGGTAATTTCATCAAACGCTTCTATTAAAAGCGCCTGTGTTTCGATGGGCGCCTGATACCAGTGAAACCCATTATCCTGTGCCCAATACATGCCCATTTCGTCGGAGTGCAGGGCTTTTTCGGAAAGGGATTTTATGATCAGGCCGGCCGTTTCAATATTTCCCAGCCGGTTTAAAGCCAATGCAGTCATACCCTGGAGGTAACGGTTATTATGCAACCCATATTTTTCGGCTTGTTTTCGATAGAAGTCAAACGCTTCTTTATTCCCGGAAGAGAGGATCGGCATATTGGATGGCGGATTGGTCATAAAATAGCTCCGGGCATAGAGATATTGAATTTGAGAAGCGCCAAGATGGTTTTCGCCCATTGTAATTTTACCAGATTTTTTAAGGTTTTCAAAATCTTTCTGAAGTTCTCCGTCGAGGTATTGAATGCCTTTTACAATCATATTCCAGACTTGCGGGTCTTTGCGGACGGAGGTTACCCCCAGGTGATCCAAATGACCCATACCGGAAATGATGTTTTGGGTGATCCAGCGGTTTTCCGGCATCCCTTCAAACCAAACCCAGCCACCGGATGGTTTTTGCATACGCACTAATTTTTTTAAATTCTCCTGCAAATTGGATTCGAGGTTGTTGAGATCAAAATAGATCCCCAGTTTTTGCTTTCTTTCGGTTTCACTCTTAGCCTCTACCACCCAGGGTGTTTCCTGTAATGAAGTGGTTTTCAGTTGTGGATTTTTTTCCAGGGGCGATAATAAGGCATCGGGTGTCAGCATTTTCCAACTGTCAAAGATGGTTTTGATTTTCGGATTTGAATTGGCAATGAACGCAGCCAGGCTGTTCGAATAGAATGAGGCAAAAACAGCATCGGCATTTTCAAAGGTTTTATTGTTGAGTGAAGGAAGGGCCTGAACGGCATACCAGGCAGGATTGGTAGCAAATTCGAGAGTCAATTTATAATTGGTAAGGGATGGTTCTTCTCCATTTCGAGATCCGGATTGCAGCAATTTGTCAAACCTGAACTCTTTGATGCCCTCGCCCCGGATGGGCAGGGGCAACGATTCGGTAACGAGCCAGCGGTTACTTAACACCGGAATGGCTTTTTCTTCCCCATCGCTGAAGTTTTCGGAATAGGCTGTAATCCGGTATTGAAGTAATAACAAACCGGCTTCTGAAGGGATGATCAATGTCCATTGTACCGATGTACTTTTGTCCTTATCCGTGGTCCAGGATTGCAGGCCTGCTTCCAACAAGCTGTCGGCAGGCTTCAATGTGATGGCATCAGACAGCTCCAATCGGACTTCTCCGGACAAATTTTTTCCAGAAAGATTGACAATTTTAGCAGAAAAAACAACAGTATCGCCTTGTCGCACAAATCTTGGCACATTGGGGACCACCATTAATTCTTTTTGTGTAACCAGCTCTTTTTCGATTATACCATATTCGAGGGTTTTGGTATGCGCCAGTCCCTGTAATTTCCATCGTGTCAACGATTCGGGGGCAGTGAATTTCAGCGCCAGGGTCCCGGCAGAGTCTGTTGTTAGTGAAGGATAAAAAAATGCAGTTTCACGAAAATCCTTTCTGATTCGCATGCCGGGAAGCCTGGCTGGATTTTGTGTTTCATTGGCGGGTTCATTGTCTGCTATAATCTCTTGGCGCTGTTCCTGTTCCATGGCGGGCGGGAGCGTCATTTCCCGATCGGGTTCACCCATTGCTTTAGCCGATGGATTGACCATCATCCTATCGGTGATTGCACCTCCTTTTCTATAGCTGCCCGAATAGCCCAGATTTCCGAAATAATTTAATCCAAACCAGTTAAGTTTGTAATCGGGCGAAAACATAATTTCAGGTTCAGGGGTTTCATATCCTGTTGAAAGCCATTGTCCCGAGGTGGTTCGAAACGCGTTGCCAACCTCCCAGGGGTTCAGCCCGAAAAAGCGTGAATAAATATTGAACGTCCAGGTGTTGGTCCGAAAAATATCCAGTGAAGCATCGTACATACAGGTCAGATATTCTGCCAGGGCTCCTTTGTTTTCCTGTCCTGAAATTCTGATTTTCCAGGTTTCCGTTGCTCCCGGGTCGAGTTTATTGCGGAATGTCTCATAGACGATATTGAGTTTTTTATTGGCGTAGGGAACGTTTATGATCTGGCTGTTCTGGAATACCCTGTTAAATTTGACAAAAAAGAAATTGACGGTAAAATTTCCCCGGTCGGCTTCCCGGATTGGAATTTCGAGAAATACCGCCCGGTTATTGAGCCGGATCCATTCTCTTGAGATGAGGCTGTCGTTACGACGTATTTCATAGGTAAGGTTGATATTATCTTCCTTTGAACCCACAAGGAATTGTGCTGTATCACCGGGTTCGCCGGTCGTTTTCAAAGGCACGAACCAGTTCATTGTTTGTATTGGTACTTCTTTTGAATCAGGATGATAGGCAGTAAAGAAGGTGGTCGATTCGATTTTTTCACCAAAAGGGTCCATTGCAGAAAGCGTAAGCTTGTATGATCCGGGACTATTGATCAAGGATAACGGATGACAAATATTCAGAATGGAATCGGTAGCGGTATTCAGGATTTGTTCAAATATCTGAGTTTCTTCGGCCCATTTGGCAGGGTTGTTTTCATCGTTGAAAATGTCATGTGGAAATTGAAGATAAAATTCATCCCTGGGAATCGTGATAATATCCGGGCGTTCCCACAGTCTGGGTTTAAAGGAGCGGTCCGGTTGGTGTAATTGTTTCAGGGTAATGGTTACCAATGCCGGGGTATGGTGGCCATTCAGATTTTCAGTGGAAATTGTAAACAAGCTGTCGCAGGAAAGATTGACCATTTCAGGGGCATTGATTCCCAATAACAGAGATTGGTACCCTGCCGAAACTGTTTGTTTTGACGATTGGGTCTCGCCGGTTATATCGGTGACATCGGCAAAAACCTGGAAGTTGAAAACCGGTTTTGAATTTTTTGCCACGGCCAGATCCGGAATTGCCCTGAATTTAATAATGAATTTGCCATCCTTGTCCGTTTTTGTCATGCCGTTGATGATCTCTACTTCGGGAGAAACCGGGTTTGGCCAGTACCAGCCCCAATTCCGAAAAGGGAAACGGGCAGTACGCACCACCCTGTATCTGACGGTAGCCCCATCCACGACATTTCCTGCATATGCTTCCGCCTTCCCTTCTATGGAGATCGATTCACCGAGTTTATAATTATCCTCCAGGGGGAGAAAATCAACATAAAAAGCAGGCCGTTTATATTCTTCAACAGCAACAACAGTGGAACCCGATTCGTTGGAAATGGTCATGAGGCCATTCAAAACCCCTTGTGGCGCTGTAAAAAAGCCATTCACAGAACCAAAATCATTGGAAGTCAAGGAGGTTTTGGCAATAAGCTGACCATTGACGTCATAGAAGCTGACCGTGGTGTTTTGTCCGGGTTTAATTTTCGATTGATCACCGGTTTTTTCAAGGATGATCCCTTTGTAGTAAATGGTTTGTCCGGGACGGTAAATGGCCCGATCGGTAAAAAAGGTGGTTTGCAGGGAGCTCTTTTCGGGTATTGGTTGTACCGGATACTGATAAAAATTATCGGAGACCAGATGATCTTCTTTGTCCCGGATTTTCAAAAAGAGATTGGTTTCCCGTCTGTTTGTTTCAGGCGCCGGAATGGTAAAAAACCCTTGTACATCGGTGGTATAATCATTCAATTTCGATGTTTTATAACTTTTTTGAGCATAGTCATACGTTTTTGTCCAGGTTTCCACTTTAATATTTTTCAGGGGCAATCCCGATTCACGATCGAGTAAAAAGTAATCCAGGTTTCCGTTAACATTCCGTTTGCTGACATAACTGATTCGGGTTGACCAGAATGGGGTAAATGCATACGTCTGCTTCGGTTCCTTGAAATTTTTATCGGAGGAGCAGACCATGAGATAAAATCCGGGTGCTATTTCCGGGACAGCGATTTCGGTTTTGTGTTGTTGAAAATCGTTCATTTCAGGGAGGGACAATGACCAGGATTTTACCACTTCCAGGGTTGTCAGGTATTGAAAGAGATTTTTCCGTTCGCTCCCTTGTGCTTTTTCGTAATATTTTTCAGGATCGGTTTTGACAAGGCGGAAATACAAATTTTTCAGGTTCTTGAAGTCAAGCAGTGCCAGGGCCGGTTTTCCGGCAGTAATGGCTGATTCTACCGTGATTTGTAAAAATGGTTCATAAATTGACCGGAGCAGGGTTTTGCATTTTTTTGCCCCACTGCTTTCAGGGAAACGTTTGATGGCGTTTTCACAGGTTTGGGCAGCAGCGCGAATATCTTCCCGGTGATTTTCCGATTGCAGCGGACTGTAAAGTTGTCCCTGTTCATACAAAAACTGGGCTAATGGATATGAAATTTCTGTAGAATATGGAGTGTCACCATATTTTTTTTCCAACAGATGCAGCGCGTTTCTGTAAAG
This sequence comes from Draconibacterium orientale, assembly GCA_020718225.1. GTDB lineage: Bacteria > Bacteroidota > Bacteroidia > Bacteroidales > FEN-979 > CAIVAT01. Next base: position 37,164 of record DYSO01000004.1, read on the forward strand.
ACTGTCGGCATTCAGGGTGACGGCATTGTTTTTCATAAAATCGAGCCGGGCCAGTTCAATATCGATAAGTGCTGCCGGGTCTTTATCCTGGAGATGAAAAGCGGTCAATTGCTGGTATATGCGAAATGCAAAATAATCGTTTGAGATGGAATCGGAGGTATAGCTGTGATCGGCCAAAAAAACCGGTCCGGAAAGGAACGCTGAAAAGAGGGGAGCTGGTTCAAAAAACCCGGTTTTATCAAGAATAAAAGTCTCAGAAGGGAGGTTTTTTTGTTGAATATCAGCGGTGAAATAATCGAGTGCACGATGAGCCAGAAAATCAAACAGGGTAGGGCGCAGCAAAAAAGAGGTGGTCTTTTCGAGGATGGCCTGATATGATTCGAGAGGAATGGCTTTTGTAATCCATGCATTGTTGAGTGATAGCAGATATTCATTGGTAATGGCTTCGGTGAGGGTATTCAGGTCCCAGGTGGCCAGGCTGTCGGATTTTATTTGAGTTGACCGGGTACGGTCGCGCCAGCGGTATGCATTGTTTTGATGGTATTTCCAATAAATTTCACCCAGGATGGAATGCAGAATGGTATTGGATGGTTCTTCACCTTGCAGGAAATCGGCCTTCAAATCGCGTATTGACTGGTTTAGAAAGTCTTCTTCGAAATCTGAATTCAGGCGTATGCGATACAGGATGGATTTTAAAAACTGGGGTTGGTTTTTCTCGTTTTTGGACCGGATGTAAATGTTGTTGACTATTTCCAGGGCAGATTTTGGCAGGCCAAGATGGGTCAGGGAATCGACCGATTTCCATAAAGATTTGAATTCGTTCCCGGTTGCCGCTATCCTTTTCTGTTTTTCCTTTCCGGTTACCGGAAGGTTTTGCGCCATTGCATCTGATATTAGCAGGTAAAAAAAGAGAAAAATAAATGGTAAATGCAGTTTTGTCTTCATGGGAGGGCGGTTTTTCAATGGTGTTATCAAGGATCTTCATTGACAATCCCTGGTTTTCAGATCATCCCGGGGTTCCTTGTCACAAAACAATATTTATAATCTTATTGGGCACAACAATTATTTTCCTGGGCGTTTTTTCGCCCAGCCATTTTTCAGATTCTTTGGCTTCAAGGGCTGCTTTTTCGATTTCGGAGGGAGGCAGATCGTTCGGGAGTTCGAGTTTAAATCTTGTTTTACCATTGAACGAAACCGGATATTCGAAGGTAGTTTCAGTCAGGTATTCCGGATTAAAAACGGGGAAGGAGGCATTGGCAACACTTTCGTTGTGGCCCAGTTGAAACCACAGTTCCTCGGCGATATGGGGTGCATAGGGTGCAATCAGCACGGTCAGGTCGCTCAGAATTTTTCGTTTATTGCATTTCAATTCCGAAAGATCGTTGACACAGATCATCAGGGCGCTAACGGCAGTATTAAAAGAAAGCCGTTCAATATCTTCCTGAATTTTTTTTATGGTTTTATGAAGGATCCGCAATTCCGGAAGGATGGGAATTTCATCGGAAACCCGGAACTGGTTGTTCTCATCGTGGAACAAGCGCCAGAATTTTCGCATAAAGCGGAAAACTCCTTCGATTCCTTTGGTATCCCAGGGTTTTGATTGTTCGAGGGGGCCCAGGAACATTTCGTACAGCCGGAAAGTATCGGCTCCGTATTTTTCGATCAGGTGGTCGGGATTAACCACATTATAGAGTGATTTTGACATCTTTTCCAATGCATAGCCACACAGATATTTACCATCTTCGAGGATAAATTCAGCATTGGCAAGGTCAGGGCGCCAGGTACGAAAAGCCTCCAGGTCGAGGATATCGTTACTGACAAAACTTACGTCAACATGCATGGGAATGGTGTCGTGAAGTTCTTTGTACCCTCTGGAAACAAATGTATTGGTTCCTTTTATTCGATAGACGATACTGGATCTTCCCTGAATTTTTCCCTGGTTGATCAGTTTTTTATAGGGTTCATCTTTAACCGATAAACCGATATCGTAAAGAAATTTATTCCAGAAACGGGAATATATCAGATGTCCGGTTGCATGTTCATCTCCGCCGATATAAAGGTCCACATCCTGCCAGTATTGGACTGCATTTTTTGAAAAGTATTCCAGGTTGTTTCTTGGGTCCATATACCGCAGATAATAACCGCTTGATCCGGCGAATCCGGGCATGGTATTGGTTTCAAGAGGATATCCATCGGGGGTTTTCCAGTTTTTAGCCCGTGCCAGGGGAGGTTCTCCGGTTTCTGTGGGAAGATAGCCATCTACTTCGGGCAGGTATAGCGGGAGATCATTTTCATTGAGGGTATATGCTATTTCATCTTTAAAATAGACCGGAAATGGTTCTCCCCAGTAACGCTGTCTGCTGAAGATGGCATCGCGCAGACGGAAATTGACCGTTCCTTTTCCAAGGCCGAGCTCATTGATTTTCAGAATAACCGCGAGGATCGCCTCTTTAACATGCATCCCATTGATAAAGCCTGAATTGATAAGGATTCCATCCTTGGCGTCGTATGAATTTTCAGAGATGTCCCCACCGGAAACGACTTCGATAATGGGGAGGGAAAAATGTTTTGCAAATACGTAGTCGCGGCTATCGTGTGCCGGAACAGCCATGATGGCGCCTGTTCCGTATCCGGCCAGGACATAATCGGCCACCCAGATGGGGATGGAAGCCCCATTCAGCGGATTCAGGCAAAATGCACCGGTAAATTCACCTGAGATGTTTTTTACGTCGGCCATCCGTTCCCGTTCGGAACGATTTTTTACTTCGTTGATATAAGCCAGTACCGCTTCTTTCCGGTCAGGGGTGGTAATTTTTTCGATCCATTCGTGTTCCGGGGCCATTACCATAAAGGTAGCTCCGAAAATGGTATCGGGACGGGTGGTAAAGACGGTCAGATGGTCATTGGATCCGATGAACGGAAAACGAATTTCAGCCCCCTCCGATCTGCCGATCCAGTTGCGTTGCATCTCTTTCAGGGAATCGGAAAAATCAACGTGGTCGAGCCCGTCGAGCAAACGCTGGGCATAAGCAGTGATGCGAAGAAACCACTGCCGCATCAGCTTGCGTTCAACCGGATGGCCACCTCGTACCGAAAAGCCATTGGCCACTTCATCGTTGGCAAGAACGGTACCAAGTTCGGGGCACCAGTTGACCACGGCATCCGAAAGATAAGCCAACCGGTAATTCATCAGAATTTCCTGCTGTTGTTTCAACGGGAACCGGTTCCATTGATATGCCGAAAAAAGGCCATCCCAGTTTTGGCTGAAAGAGGGATCTTTCCGGGCCATTTCTTTTGGCCAGTTTGTATTTGTTACAGCATTAATCCCGGAATTCCCTTCCGATTCAAAAATTTTTACCAGTTTACTGACCGGTTCTGCTTTTTGCGTTGTATTGTTATACCAATGATGAAAAAGCCGGATGAACGTCCATTGTGTCCATTTATAATAATCCGGATCACAAGTTTTTACTTCCCGGTCCCAATCGTAGCAGAATCCGATTTTATCCATTTGTTCCCGGTACCGGGCAACATTTTTTTCGGTAGTGATGGCCGGATGGGTACCGGTTTGAATGGCGTACTGCTCGGCAGGCAAGCCATAGGCATCATAACCCATGGGATGAAGCACATTAAACCCCTTCAGTCGTTTGTACCGGGAATAGATGTCGGAAGCAATATACCCCAATGGATGGCCCACGTGTAATCCTGCCCCGGAAGGGTAGGGGAACATATCGAGTACATAATATTTGGGCCGGGAAAGATCTATTTCTGTTTTAAAGGTTTTGTGATCGACCCAATATTGTTGCCATTTTTTTTCGATTTCGGGGAAGTTGTAATCCATCTTGAGTTTATCCTTAATAATTTATTATAAAATAACAGCAAAGTTATGAAAAACGACCGAATAGCGGAAATCCTTATCTTTGGAACACCAATCAGGACAAAGAATGACCGAACCGGAAGCTGATATACCCCAGGTAGCGCCTAAAAAACGTTTTCGCTGGCTGAAATATTTTCTGGCGGTATTGGGGATCTTTTTGCTTCTGGCCTACCTTTTTATTTTTTTCGGGTTTAATTATTTTGGTGAGCGATTTCTCCGAAGCTTCCTTCAGGAAAAAATTTCACAGGCAAGTCATGGTTTATACCGGGCTGATTTCCGGAAGATGAATTTCAACATAATCACGGGAAAAGTAGTAGTCGACAGTTTTGAGCTGATTCCCGATACGCTGCTTTATCAGCAGTGGAAGTCGCATGGAAAATTATCCCATTCGTTGTACCGGGTTTCTATTGCCTCGCTGACCATTGACCGGTTGCATGCCATGCAGATATATACCCAAAAGCGGATCAATCTCAGGCAATTGATTGTGGCAAACCCCGAGATCAGTATTGTTGGTTTTCCCGATGAAAAAACGGCGCAGAAAAACCGCTGGCGGGTTATTTACGAAGATATTTACCCGGCTATTTCAAAGGTTTTCAACGATTTTCATGTGGATTCGGTCCTGTTACAGCGAGGCATATTTCGCACTTCTTTTCAGAAAAAAACAGGTAAACTTACCATCGGCGAATATGAATTTTCATCCATTCTCCGGGATGTTTCGGTGAACCCTTTCAGTTATTATAACAAGGAACGGGTGTTTTATTCACGCGACATTGACCTGGTTATCTATGATTTTGAATATGCTTTGGCCGACAGTCTTTATATCCTACAGGCCGAAGAGGCAGGTTTTTCCCTGACACATTCCCGTCTGTATGGAAAGCAGTTGACGTTGAAGCCCAATTTTAAACGGATCCGTGCCTATAAATCAAATCAGGGCGATTTTTTTGAGTTAAAGCTTCCCTTTTTTTCCATAGATGGAATTAATATGTACCGTGCACTGACGGATAAAAAAGTGGAGGTCGAAAAAGTGGCTTTGGGCGATTTTTCGATGAAGATGTTTAGATATACATATTCAGAGGATACCCTGAAGTTTATAAAGAAAAAGAAAAAAATGACGGTTGCCGGTCTTTATACGGTCGTTGCAGGGGCGCTCGAAACCATTGCTATCGATACCATTTCTCTTTCAAATGCATCGTTCGAATACTATTCCGGATATAATCAACGGTCTCCGGAGATGAAAATTGACCATGTTGAACTTGATCTTTTTGATTTTTTTCTTGATTCAGCAGCCTGGAAAAATAAGAAGAAGATATTGTATTCACAGGATATCGAACTTGAATTAAAAGGGTTTAATCTGAAGTTAAGGGACCGGATCCATACACTTCGTTCGCAACGCCTCTATTTTTCGACCCGGAAGAATATTATCCAACTTCAGGATGGCCTTCTCTCGCCCGATATCAGGAAAAATGACCTGCTTGCTTCCGGTCAGGTAAATACCATTTTTTTTAAACTTCCCAACCTGACATTCAGCCACATTGACCTGAAGCTGTTCTTCAACCGGAGGATCGTGGTTTTTAACACCCTGGAAGTTAATGAACCAGATTTAAAAATTGTCCGGTTTCGTCCACCGAAAAACAAAGATCCCCGTTTTCGCAGGGCGCAAGATTTTTTTGATGAAGAAAATGAGGATGTTGTTTATAATCTTCTGAAAAAATATATTCATTCGATCAGGGGAGATGCGATCAGGATCAAAAATGGGTATGGACAAATGGCCAGAAATCAGGATGGAATTGAAAAAAAAACAGCTTCTGCCAGTTTCGACCTTGTCATGGAGCAATTCCTGATTGACTCTGTTCATGGATTAAACCAGCAGGGATACTTTTACAGTCGAGATTTTGACCTTGATTTGCATTCGGTCTTATCAGAACCGCCGGATAACCTGCAAAAGATCCATATTGGCCGGCTTCATATCTCAACGGTCGATTCCCTGATTGAAGCATGGAATATCCATATGATAAAGACGGGAAATACCGTGACATCAGCGGCACAATCGCAAAAACATCCTCCTCTTTCGGTCGATTTTTCGCTTCGAAAACTTTTTCTTACCGGATTGAACCATAAAAAACTATTTCTTGAAAAAATCCTGAAAGCGAATCAGATTGTGTTGGAAAATCCAATCCTGAATCTGAAAACGGAAAGCCGGGAAACCTCAGAAAGTCAACCGGATGATGCTCCGTTACATCCTTCGGTTGACCCCATCAGATATTTTGAAATAGGCCGGTTGCTCGTGAAAAACGGAAATTTTTCCTATGATGGACAGGAGGACCGAAAAGCTTCGGATTTTGTTCTCAAAGACATCGATTTTGCATTGGTCAATGCGGCGATTCGCCTTCCAAAGAAAAAAAGTCACGATGGATTAATCCGTTTTGATTCTTTACAGCTTTCTGTTTTACCTTTCCGCGCCACCCTTTCCGACAGTCTTTATCTGTTGGAAGCCAGCAGCCTGGCCGTTAATTCCTATCCGGCCATGATTGTGGCTTTTGGTTTAAAGATTACACCGCTGAAACCCATAAACCAATTGCCGGCAAATGCGAAGCTTTTTACTGTAAATATACCGGAGTTTCATATTATGGGATTTTATTTTGACAAGGCTATCTTTGATAATGAATGGGAATTTAAGCGGATTGTGGCCAAAGACCCATCGGTGTTTGTTGAGATAAAAAGGGATCCTTCGAAACCGGTTAAAAGCGTTGGGGACAGCGGGAATTTCAGCATAAAATTACCTCTTTTTATGAAAAGCCTGAAAATTCCATCGCTGAAGGTCAATAATGCAAGCGTAGGAGTATCTGTTTTACAGAATGACTCCATCCGTTCTTTTTCGTTAGAGAAAATCTTTATACATGTAAATCGTTTTTTAGTAGATTCAACCACCCGGTCCCATCCGGGGAATACCCCGCTTTTCAATGCTGAAGATATCTCCCTGTCGGCCCCCGGATTTTCGGGAATTACCCGTGACAGTATGTATACTTATGGGTTTACCGGTTTTGGATTTTCCACGAAAACGCAAAAAGGCTACATCGATTCCGTAACCGTTTTACCCAATTACAGCCGGAACGATTTTTCGCGCAAACTAGGTTATCAGGCCGACCGGCTTGTTGTAAGTATTCCCAGGATCGACCTTGAAAAAGTCGATTTCCGGGAACTGCTTGCAGATCGGCGCCTGACAGCAAAATCGGTACGGCTTGACAAATTGAATTTTGAATCTTACCGCGATAAACGGGTACCTTTTCCCTTATGGCAACGGCCCTTATTGCCGCAGCAAATGTTCAGGAAAATTCCCTTTATACTCAACATCGACAGCGTTTTTGTCACCAATGGTTTTGCGGCGTATGAAGAACAGACGGGTGAAGAACCGGGAAGGGTTTTTTTCGACCGGATGAATGTTATATTAACAGGCATTCATCACAAAACTGATTTTTTTAACCTGAATGGGACTGCCTGGTTGATGGGCAAGGCTCCGGTAGTGTCAGCGTTTCATTTTATGATGAACCATCCCCGGGACTCTACAATAATCAAAGCAGATATCGGGCCCATGGACCTGAGGGATATCAATCCTATGCTTACACGGTTAATGCCGGCATCGATATACCGGGGAAATCTTACCCATGCCGATATCGGGCCGATATACATGAACGACAGTCTGGCGTTGGGCCGGATGGTTATGTATTATGATGATCTTGCCATTCGGCTGGAACCAACCCTGAGCGGGACCTGGCCAATGATTAAAACCTTTGCATTGAACGAATTGATAAACCTGTTGCTTCCGGAGAGCAACCCTGCCGAAGACAAAAAATCAAGAACAGGGTTGATCTATTTCGAACGAGACCGTACAAAGGGTTTTTTCAATTTCGTATGGAAAAGTAGTTTGAGTGGGATGAAATCAAATGTTGGGTTCAACACCAAAACCCAAAAGGAGATGATTAAGGCAATGAAAAAGAAAATGAAGTAAAAAATCCGTACTTTTAACGCGCAAACCAGCGTTATGGCATTACAGGAAGAACGTTATTATCACCGGCGGATCGTAACCTCGCAATTTACAACGGTTATCAGTATTACCCTTGTCCTTTTTCTCATGGGGCTGCTTGGGCTGATTATTTTGCATGCGCACAAATTATCGGATTATGTCAAAGAAAATATCGGGTTTTCAATTATTATCCGGGAAACCGTGAAAGAACCCGCCATCCTTGAGCTTAAAAAAGACCTTGACCGTGCTTATTATGTTAAATCGTCCGAATATATTCCCCGGGAGCGGGCGGCAGAAAAGCTCCAGGATGAACTGGGTGAAGATTTTGTCGGTTTTCTTGGGTATAATCCGTTGCTTCCCAGTATTGACCTGCGGATAAAAGCGCCCTATACCAGTACCGATTCCCTGACGCGGATTGAACAACAATTATTATTACAACCCATTGTCAAAGAAGTTTTTTATCAAAAATCGCTGGTCAATGCAATCAACCGCAATCTCGAAAAGATCAGTTTAATTCTGCTTGGCTTCAGTGGGATATTGCTTTTTATTGCTATTGTCCTGATCAATAATACGATCCGGCTTTCGGTTTATTCAAAACGATTTATTATCCGGAGCATGCAACTGGTTGGGGCCACCGAAGGGTTTATCCGGAAACCATTGCTTTCACGAAGCATATTGCATGGTATATTCAGTGCGATGATTGCCATTGGGATGCTGATGGTATTGGCCTATCTTGCCATTGATCAACTTCCTGAGCTGATCGAATTGCAGGACCCGTTCATGTTGCTGGCTTTGGTTGCGATGATTGTTTTGTTAGGGGTTTGTATATCCTGGGCCTCCACTTATCTGGCAGTGAGGAAATACCTCCGGATCCGCACCGATTTATTATATAGCTGATATCCTGAAATTTTGCTATTTTTGTACACCCAATTTGCGAATGATCATGGAAAAGAAAAAAAATCCAATGGCCCCCAAAAGCCAGGAAAGTATAAAAGCAAATCAGACCTCAGGCACAATGGCTCCCGCCAGGGTGGGTGAATTTGCTTTTGGGAAAGAGAATTACAGGCTCATGCTGATTGGCCTTGCCCTGATTGTAATCGGGTTTCTCCTGATGATTGGTGGTGGATCGGAGGATCCGAATCAATTTAACCCGGAAATCTTTAGTTTTCGAAGGATTACCCTGGCCCCAATTCTCATTCTGGCTGGTTATGTTGTTGAAATCTTTGCCATTATGAAAAAACCCAAAGATTAATGACGGTTATTCAGGCCATTATCATTGCAATTGTTGAGGGGATTACCGAATTTCTGCCAATTTCTTCTACCGGGCATATGATTATTACACAGAGCCTGCTCGGGGTTCAGAGTACCGATTTTGTCAAAGCGTTTACTGTCAATATTCAATTCGGGGCCATCCTGTCGGTGATCGTTCTTTATTGGAAACGTTTTTTCCAGAGCTGGGATTTCTATCTTCGTTTGTTTGTTGCCTGTTTGCCTCTGGTGATTGCTTATTTGCTCGAGAAACAGATTGACACCATGCTTGAAAGCGTAATGATTGTTGCGGTTTCTTTGTTTCTGGGAGGGATCTTATTGATTTTTGTTGACCGTTGGTTTGACCGTCCTGAGAATGAAAACACCCGGCTTACCTATAAAAAAGCGCTCATCATTGGGTTTTTCCAGATCATTTCCGTCATTCCCGGCGTAAGCCGGTCTGCCGCCACCATTGTTGGGGGAATGAGCCAGAAACTTAGTCGTAAGGCTTCCGCAGAATTCTCTTTTTTTCTGGCCGTACCCACCATGTTTGCCGCATCGGTACTGAAGCTGGCAGGGAATTACACCATGATTACCTCCGAAAATATCAACCTGTTGTTGATTGGTAATGCCGTCTCATTCATTGTAGCCATCATCGCTATAAAATCTTTCATTGCCTTCCTGACACGGTACGGTTTTAAATGGTTTGGATATTACCGCATCGTGGCGGGGCTGGCCATTATTCTTCTGCTTCTGGCCGGGAAAAGTTTAACCATTCTCTGATGGACTTTCAGTTTGAGACAGGCGAGGTACTCCTGATTAATAAACCGTATACCTGGACTTCCTTTGATGTTGTTGGGAAAATTCGTTCGGTCATCCGGAAGCAACTGGGTATCAGAAAACTTAAAATTGGTCATGCAGGGACGCTTGATCCCCTTGCTACCGGCTTGCTGATTGTATGTTCGGGAAAGTTCACAAAAAGAATCGATGAATACCAGGGTCTTGAGAAAGAGTACACCGGGACCTTCTGTTTAGGCGCCACGACACCATCTTTTGACCTGGAGACCGGACCGGAGAACAATGCTCCGTACGATCATCTCACAGAGGAAGAGATTTTTCAGGCAGCCAACCGGCTGACCGGTACTTTTAATCAGGCGCCCCCTCTATTTTCTGCCAGGAAAGTCGACGGGAAACGGGCATACACCTTTGCCCGGAAAAAGATCAATGTGGAGATTGAGGCCCGTGCGATTACCATCTCCGCCTTTGAAATAACACAGATTCACCCTCCCTTTGTTGACTTTCGTGTTATTTGCAGCAAGGGGACTTATATCCGTTCATTAGCCCGTGATTTCGGACAGATTCTTGGTTGCGGGGCATACCTGACAGCGCTCTGCCGGACAAGGATAGGCCCTTATTATCTGCGGGATGCTTATGAAATTGGGGATATTGAAAAACGCATCAGGACAGATTCCAATATAGATACCGGTATTTTGTTGTAACTTAACGTAATTGACTTATGAAATTCTTCCATTTGATGAAGATAAAGGACCTCGGTTATTTCGGGTTGATTGTCATTGCAGTTCTTGTTGTTGTAAGTATATATTTTATACCACAGCGCCAATCGGGAAAAGAGAGACACAGGAAGTATGAGGTGTTTTTAAGTGACCTGAACAAAAAGGCTCCGGCGGTGAACAAAAATGAAAAAATACCCTTTGCCGATGAACCTGGTATGGCTGCATTTCATGAATATCTGATGACCTTTGACCCCAACACGGGCACGGTCCCGCGTGAACGGCTTATCAACGCGTATGAACAGACTGCGGCAATGTCGATGCTTAAACAGAGCAACACGGTCGTTTGGCAGGGATATCCATCCGATATGGGAGGCCGTACCCGTACCCTTATGTTCGACCCGAACGATCCGGCGCAAAAAAAGGTATGGGCTGGCGGTGTCACAGGTGGTTTGTGGTACAATAATGATATCACCAATGCCGGAAGTCCCTGGATTGCCGTCGGCGATTTCTGGAGTTCGATGGCGATCCGATGTCTGGCTTATGATCCATTGAATCCACAGTTGTTTTATATTGGTACCGGGGAGGTGGAAACAGCCATGCAGACCTACCGTGAAAGTTCGGGGTTGGGATTTGGGATTGGACGGTCGGATGATGGTGGAAATACCTGGTCGCATATTCCCAACACCGAACAATTTGCCTATGTCACCGATCTGGTGGTCCGCGTTGAAAACGGAAATAGCGTTCTTTATGCAGGCGTTGCTTCGGGGCTTTATCAGGGGTCACAGCATCAAAGCAGCCCCACTGACGGCTTGTTCCGGTCGGCCGACGGAGGCAATACCTGGCAGCAGGTTTTACCTTTTATCGACGGCACAGAGGTTCCCTATTGTGTTTCCGATATCGCCCTCGGGGCGGATAACCGGATTTATGTCGGGACCCGGCAAAATCTTGAAGGCGCTGGCGGAGCCATCCTGCTGTTTTCCGATGATGGCTTTCAATGGACGGTTAACAACCAGTATCAAACTGAAATCCTTAACAGCGCAACCCGTAACATTCCCGGACGTGTAGTTCTGGCGCAGGCGCCATCCGATCCCAATGTCGTTTATGCATTGATCGCATCCGGATATGTGAATTCTTCCAATGGGTTTAATTATTTTAATTGTTATCATATTTTGCGATCTGCCAATCGCGGGGTTACCTGGACAAAAAAATCGCTTCCTTCCGATTTGACTTCGGGAAACAACTTTGCCACGATTGCCTGGCATGCGCTGGATGTTGCCGTTGATCCAAACAATGCCAATAACCTTTATGTTGGCGGGCTTGATGTACACAAATCGCTGAATGGCGGCAATAGTTGGATTCGGGTCAGCAACTGGGCTGACATGTATAGTGGCGGGGGTCCCGATTATATTCATGCCGACCAGCATATCATCGTTTATCGTCCCGGATCATCCGATGAGATAATTTTTGGGACTGATGGAGGCGTTTTTTATACAAGCAATGGTTCTCAGGTAAATCCCATAATGGAAGAGCATAATAAAGGATATTCTACCTTACAGTTCTATACCTGTGCCATTCACCCCATGGCCGGAATTGATCAGTTTTATGGCGGCCTGCAGGATAACGGGAGCTTGTTTTATCTTGGAAACCCTTTAACAATCAATGATATGGTGAGTGGCGGTGATGGCGCCTGTTGTTTCTATGACAAACTGGATCCATCGTTATCCATAACATCTATTTATTATAACCAATATTATATATTTGATAACGGCAACTATCAAAACTCAATTACCAACTGGTCGAGTGGGACTTTTATCAGTCCTGCTGACCTGGATTACAATAAAAAAATCATTTTTTGTAATCCGGTTGGTTACAGTGGAGAGCATCAGGATCAGATTCTTCGTTTAAGCGACCTGACAGGCAATGGTTCGGGATCGTTTCTGAACATAAATACAGGGAGTACGGTATTTTTTTCGGCCATAAAATACTCGCCTTATTCTCCTCCGGGGAAATCAACTCTATTTGTAGGCTCTCAGTCGGGCCGTCTTTTCAAGGTAGAGGAGGCGCATGGTAATCTGCCTGTTGTGACGGAAATCGGAAGCCCCGACTTTCCTCTTGCAAACCTTTCAAGTATCGCTGTCGGGAAGTCGGAAGATACACTGATGGTGACTTTTTCAAATTATGGGGTCCCTTCGGTATGGCAAACGGTCGATGGCGGTCAATCCTGGCAAAACATAGAAGGAAATTTACCGGACATGCCCATTCGATGGGCCATTTATCATCCGGAAGAAAACCGCCAGGCATTGCTTGCTACCGAAACCGGCGTATGGTCATGCGATCATCTGTTTCAGTTGCCGGTGGTTTGGATGCCCGTTAACACCGGCATGGCCAATGTACGTGTTGACATGTTGCAGATAAGAGAATCGGATAATACGGTTCTGGCTGCCACCCATGGCCGGGGATTGTTTACCATGATCTGGGATGTTACAACCGCCATTGCCGGGAAAATTCAACATCGTTCCGGTATATTTCCCAACCCCACACATGGGTTCTTCGATATATCTGTGAATATATTGCAATCATCGATGGTAGATATAAATATAACCAATTTCCGGGGCGTGGATGTATTTTTTGATCAGTGCCCGACGGGTGCAGGAACATTTTCCTACCATTTTGATTTAAGCCAATATCCTCCGGGAATTTATTATGTAAACCTGCATAGCAACGGGAAGATCATTTTTACAGAAAAAGTAATTTTGCTCTGAAAGAACTGTTCAGGATAGGAATAATCCCGGAAATCAGGATGGGAACCAGGAACGGTGAGACATGAAGAAACAAACAACATATCCGCTTTTTTCGGATGCGTATTACATGAACGAAGCGCTGAAGGAGGCACAGAAAGCTTACGACAGGGATGAAGTTCCGGTAGGGGCTGTCATTGTTTGTAACCGGACGATTGTTGCAAGGGCCCACAATCTTACTGAAACATTACATGATGTTACAGCCCATGCCGAGATGCAGGCATTTACAGCTGCTTCCGGCTATCTTGGCGGTAAATACCTGGATGAATGTTCCCTTTATGTGACGCTGGAACCCTGCGTGATGTGTGCGGGGGCCGCGTTCTGGACGCACCTGGGGGCTCTCTTTTTTGCAGCCACCGATGAAAAACGCGGCTACCGTCTTGTAGGAAAACCGCTGCTTCATCCCAAAACACAGATTGTAGCGGGAATATTGGCCGATGAAAGCCGTCAACTGCTTCAGGCGTTTTTTAAACGAAAAAGGATATGATTGCGAATTTGGATAATATATTAAACTTTCTTCCGGATATCGTACAGAGAAAAGAGGTACAATCCTTATTGAAAGAGGTTTCAGTGGTTGCAGGACATCTTTGGGAGCGGGGTTGGGCGGAACGGAATGCCGGTAATTTCTCGGTCGATATCTCCGGGTTTTTTTTTAAAAAAGAGTTGGATAAATTATCATCCTATCCATTTTTTCCGCTGAATAAAGCCTATTCCGGAATCGCCCGTTCCCTGTTTATGATCAGCGGAGCAGGAACACGGATGCGGCACATGGCCCAAAATCCGGTTGGTTATCTTTGTTTTATATATATCGATTCAACGGGAACGGCCTATCATATTATTGGTGGCGAAAAAGGGGACCAGACGGTTAAACCGACGTCGGAACTTGCAACCCATCTGGCAATTCATCAGTACCTGCGTCAAAAAAAAGCAGTTGAAAAAGTTGTTTTACACGCGCATGTTACCGAATTGATAGCCCTGACCCAGTTGCCTGGTTTTAACAACAAAGAGCGGTTGAACCAGATTTTACTTGGCATGCATCCCGAAGCTTTGTTTTATATTCCGCAGGGATTTGGTTTTGTCCCTTATTTTTTACCGGGAACAGAAAAAATAGCCCGGCAGACGGTTTTAGCGTTGGAAAAATCCCGGACCATTATCTGGGAAAAACATGGCTGTTTGTCGGTTGGAACAAATTTTACAGAAGTATTTGACAATCTCGATATTCTTGCCAAGCTGGCCCGTGTTTACTTTTTGTGTAAATCGGCAGGGGTTGAACCCACCGGTCTTACCGAAGGGCAAATGGCTGAGATAAGAAATTCAGTTCCCCTTATTTGATAAAAACAGAACCAGTATTTAACATGAAACTGACACGACAGCAATCCCTTGAACTTTTACATCATTATGTTAAAAATGAAAAAATGATTTTTCATTCGCTTGCCTCTGAGGCCGTAATGCGCGCCATTGCACGGCGGTTGGGCAGGGATGAAGAAAAATGGGGATTGGCCGGGTTGCTCCACGACCTTGATGTGGAAATTACCAATGCAGATCCGCAGGTTCATGGGACACAAACAGAACTCCTGCTGGAGAAGTACGATGTTGATCCCGACATTCTGGATGCCATCCGGATGCACAACGAATGTTCGGCTGGAAAAGAAAGGACCACCGAATTTCAACATGCCCTCGCGGCCGGTGAGACCATCACGGGTTTGATTTTTGCAACCACCTATGTCTATCCGGATAAAAAAGTGGCCGGTGTAAAACCAAAATCGGTCGTTAAGCGCATGAAGGAAAAAATGTTTGCCGCTTCAGTAAAGCGTGAAAATATCCTGGAATGTGAAATAATTGGTATTCCGATCGACGAATTTGCCGGATTATCCATTACTGCATTACAAACGATCGCTCCGGAAATCGGACTTTAGATATCAAATATTTTATATCTTTGCCTGTTCGCGGGACGTTAGCTCAGTTGGTTCAGAGCGCATGCTTCACACGCATGAGGTCGCTGGTTCGAATCCTGCACGTCCCACTTTCCTGATTAACTCACCCACCGCTCACTTTACACTGGTTACAATGAAGATACTGCTCATCAGTCCGGGAACTTTAGAAGATATCGATAGCCGGATTACCCGTGAGATCCCCTATCTTTTTGCAAAGAATCTTTTTGCCCCCCACGCGGTTGCAGCGGTTGCTGCTTTGACCCCGTCCTGTCACGAAGTAGAAATCCATGATGAGTATGCCCGCGGCCCCGCTGATGCCACCCTTGCTGAAAACAGGTTTGATATCATTGGTATCACAATCATATCCAATCAGTTAAAGAGATCTTTATACCTGGCAGGCCTTGCAAAAAAAAACAACCCGAAAGCGCTGGTTGTAGTGGGTGGTATCGGTGTTGAAAATCTGATTTCTAAAAATCCTGAAAACATCGATGTCGTTTTTCACGGAGAAGCAGAAGAGACCTGGCCCCGTTTTTTAGAGGATTATCAAAAGGGCGCCTATTTTCCGTTGTACAAAAATGCTACCAAACCCGACATGGCCAAAACCCCGGCCCCCCGCTGGGAGTTGCTCCGGGCCGATCTCTCTTCCTATACGGCAGCGCTGGTCCAGACAACCCGGGGGTGTCCGTTCGACTGTAGTTTTTGTGACGTTATTTATACCTATGGCAGAAAACCGCGGAGTAAAACCATTCCGCAGGTATTGGAGGAGGTCAGAAAACTAAGCAGTTTGAAAATAAAAATGATTTTTATTGCCGATGATAATTTTGCCGGAGATAAAAAATATACCAAAGCGTTACTCAGGGAATTAATTCCTTTAAATAATTCGTTTAAAATCCCCATTGAATTCACCACACAGATCGATATTACCATTGCCGGGGATGATGAATTGCTTAAATTATTAGCTGATTGTAACTTTCAGTCGGTCATGATCGGTATTGAATCGGTCAATGAAGATTCGCTGAAAGACTATAACAAACAACAAAACCTCCGTACACCCATCGGGGAAGCCATCCGGAAAATTCAGTCGTACGGGATCATTGTATTGGCCCATATGATCATTGGCGCGGATTCCGACGATAAGGAGGTGTTCCGGAATACAGCCCGTTTCCTTTCTGAAGCCCATATTGTGCATCATTTATGCCATCCCCTGGCGGCACCATACGGAACAAAAATGTGGTATGACCTCAAACGCAAAGGGCGTATTATTTTAACGGAAAATGATCAGATCAAAGATAAACTGGATATTGTGACGAACATTATCCCAAAACAGCTAACCCGGGTTGAGCTTTTTGAAGGGTTGGCCGATTATTGGGAGGAAATTTATAATCCACAGTTGTTCCGTAAGCGCGCCATTGCATTTTTAGAAGGTATAAATTACAAGCCTGAAATTAAAGACCCGGGGATTACGGCGCTCTGGACATTGCGGAAGATGCTATCCCGGGTTTTTACTTTTTATATGTTTGATCTGGGTAAAGAGCACCGGAAAGCATTTTTTTCAGTGTTGGTTGCTACCGGTAAAAAAGGAATGTACCTGCTTCCCAAAATGATCTATTTATACACCTGTTATCTGATTGATTATAAGCGTTCCATGCATGATGCCAAGGTAGCCAGGGCCCATGCCGGCTGGGAACGGAAAAATCCCGATAAAATCATCATTGACAATTCTGTTATTCCGATTTCCGAGAATCTAAGGGAACACTCGCCCCAGGTAATCACGGCAGCCTATCATCGGGTCCGTAACAAGGTGCAGGGGAAGGAGCAGTTGTATTCGGCTGTAATTGCGGCAATGGTTGATTATAACGATCGTTTTGGTGCGACTTTCGAAACGTTTGATCCCTTTCAACAGGAGCAGGTGGATAATTTTTGTGACCGGATTGTCGATAAGTTACCGGTGGATCATCACCATACAACGGAGGCGCTACCGATAGAACCGCCGGTTGGATTTACCCGTGAAATCCTGGATGCATTGGATAACGCGATCAGGTACAGAAACATGAGCAATTAATCTGCACGGAGGTTATTTGTAACAATATCTTCTCATTACTTTATAGGCTTCCGGGATACCCAATTCGCCTGCATGGCTTAAATCTTCACATCCCTGCTGGTTTTCATTCAGTAGGATGTTGATCAATCCGCGGTTGTAATAAGCTTCTGCAAAACTGTTTTTGCAGTTGATGGCATTGGAAAAATCACGCACAGCTTCGTTGTAGTTACCCATGATGGTGTTGATGTACCCCCGGTTATAGAAAGCAAACGGGAATCCGGGATCAAGGGCGAGGGTATGGTCGTAATCGTGGATAACCCCTTCATACGTGTGTTCCAATTCTCCGGAAGGGGCTGTTGTTTGAAATTTTTGAGAACTTCTGGTGATGGTAATTTCATTTTTTATCTCCTCCTCTACCTGAAGGCGGCGGATCAGTTCGTACCTTGTGTTGGCACGGCTGAACCAGGCAAGAATAAAATTCGAATCAAGTTTTAAAGTGGCGTCAAAATCATTCATGGCATTCTGGAAATCGCCGATGGATGCATAGGCAATGGCCCGTTCATACAAATAGCCGGGGATGGTCGCCGTGGTATCCATTCTCCGGGTCTGTTTATGGATTTCCCGAAGGGCGGTGGAGTCGCCCATCAGGTCACGGATA
This sequence comes from Draconibacterium orientale, assembly GCA_020718225.1. GTDB lineage: Bacteria > Bacteroidota > Bacteroidia > Bacteroidales > FEN-979 > CAIVAT01. Next base: position 55,252 of record DYSO01000004.1, read on the forward strand.
TTGGTTAACACCACAATGTGTGTATAATAATATTGTTTATGATACGCATCATACAGACGAACCTTATCGAAATCGGCACGTCCTAAAAAAACATCAAAAACCGGCAGTGGTTTTATTTCGATGGTCTGGTTTTGAAGTTTGTTACTGGAGGCATTCATAACTTCAAAATCGCCGCTTAATTTGGTCAGGCTTTCGTAGTAATCTTTCTTTTTTAGTTTAAGGCTGTCGGGGTTAAAATGGTTTTTCCCTCCCAATTCAAGCGCTTTTTTGTAATCCTGCATGGCCCCCCGGGTATCTTTCAGTTTGTTTTTAATCTGATAGCGGTCGTAGTAAGCATCGGCATAATCCGGCAACAGTTCAAGGGTCCGGTCAAGGTCTTCCAGGGCGCCCTTGTAGTCGTGCAGTTCAGCTTTCAGCCTGCTTCGGTAGTAATGGCTCATAATATTTTTAGGATCCAGCCTGTTTACATAATTAAAATCACGGATGGCGCTTTTTTTATCGTTCATTCCGATAAGGACAATGGCCCTGTTGTAATAGGCATACGAATTATAAGGCGAGAGTCGTACAACCTGATCCAGGTCGTGAAGCGCCCCGGTGGGATCGGGTTTTTTTATTCTTGTCAAAGCCCTGTTAAAAAGGGCAAAGGTATTGGTGGAATCCAGTTTAATGGCATGTGAAAAATCGATGATGGCCGAATCAATTTGTTCCAGGTCGAGCCATACCAATCCTCGTTGGGTATATCCGGCAACACTGGCGGGGTTGATTTCAATGGCCCGGGAAAAATCTTCCAGCGCGCCGGGAAACCGTTTAATCCCAAGTTGGGCAGAACCCCTGAGTACATATACCATTTCTCCTTCAATTTTCATCTGAATGGCTTTATTACAATCGATCAGGCAGGAATAGTATTTTTTGAGATAGAGGTTTGTCCTGGCACGGTTCAGATAGATATCGGCGTTTGCCGTATCCAGCTCCAGAGCATGGGCATAGTCTTCCATAGCTCCTTTATAATTTGAAAGTTGACTTCTGACGACCGCTCTGTTTAAGAAAACATCGGCCAGATAAGGGGAAAGGTCGATGGATCGGGTATAATCGAGTTCGGCCCCCAGATAATCGTCGAGGCCGTATTTTGAAAAGCCCCGTAAAAAATACAACTCTGCCAGCGAAGGTTCTTTTTGTATGGCCAGGTTCAGTTTTTCAAGCGCTTCAATATAATTTCCATTCCGGAGCAGGGTAACTGCGGTTTGTTTGTAATTCAGATCGGGTTGGGAATAGGCAGGATCAGAGAATAGTACGATGCCAAAAAGCCAAAGGGTCGAATGCAGCAAAATAAAATGCCGTTTATCCATGCGTCAAAATTACCTATAATTGAGGAGTTGGTAATACCCGTTTGTGGTGAAGGATGTTTTTATTTCACATATTTCTTTTTTATACGCACCGGGTAGCGTATCCCGTCTTTGTAACGGGCCACAAAAGCATCGGGGATCCCGTTTAAATTTCTGAATGTCGCCATCATCCCGCTGGCAGATTGTAAAGTTTTAAAGGTTCCGACGGTATAGCGGTACCAGCCTTCGGAGAACTCTTTATACACGGGCTGAGTGATGTTAAATTTTTTGCGGATGGTGTCTGCCGGAAAGTGGTCGGACCTGAAAGCAAATATCTGAACGCGGTAGGTGATTCCCGGCACAATGGGTGCCAATTGATCCGGGTCAATGGCAGCGGGGTTTTCCGAAGAGCCATAACCATCCGTAATGGCAATATCGTCAACCCGGTGACTTGCATCTGTTGAATCGGGCGAATTGACAAGGGTTGAATCATGTATGAGGGAATCTTTTGCGGTTTGTGGTACCGAAGCAGGTTTAACCAAATCGCGTGGGGGAGGGTTAAACCATGGTTTTTCGAGGGGGTCGCGAAGGGGGGGGCGGAATTGAACCGGGGTGGCTCCTTTTTTCTGGCCCGCGATGGCCGTTGACAACCCCTTTTGTGACCGTTTGTTGAAGTTATATGTCACATTGACCGAGAATAACGAATACATATCATATCGGAATCCACCCACTGTAGCATCGAGTTTATCGGAATTAACGGCACGCAGGGTCCATTCGAGCCCAAGGTTTATTTTATCTCCGAAACTGTAATAAGCGCCTATTCCGGCAGGGATTACAATTTCAGTAGTCCAGTTTCCGGGAACCCCGCTACGTCCGACTTCCTGTTGGGTTATCAGATCCTTTTTTTTAGTAAGCCAGTTTGAGAAGCCAACTCCGATGGTTCCGTAAACAGACATTTTCCGGGTCGGTTTGTAAGGAAAGATCAGGTTGATGAAATTAACCGTTGCATTCAGGTTATATTCAAAGATATTTCCTTCGAAGTAGAGGTTACAGGGGGCGCCATTCGTTCATGTTTTTACTGACCGGCCAGAAACGGTACACTTTCAGGTCGCCAAAAAAAATGTTGGGGCCAGCTCCAATACCAATCGACCAGTTGCTCAGTAAACCGCGTCCCAGGGCCCCTTGTGTTTGTGCATGGGAAGTTGTAGAAAACAGAGAGAGCAGGATGAAAAGAAGGAATAGTTGTTTTTGCATCAAACAAAGATAAATAACAGGAACATCATCTGCAATGATTTTTAATTAAGTATTGTAAATATTGAGACTTTTTGTATTTTTGCACCCTCAAAATTCCTCCTTAGCTCAGTTGGTTAGAGCATCTGACTGTTAATCAGAGGGTCGCAAGTTCAAGTCTTGCAGGGGGAGCACCAGTAAAGACAAGGGTTTCAGAGTATACATTCTGAGACCCTTTTTCTTTGTTTCCTACACAATTTCCTACATAGTGTCAGCAAGAAAACTCAACTTTTTTGAACTCTGGGTCTGAGTTTACA
>DYSO01000177.1 GCA_020718225.1 Draconibacterium orientale
TTTTTGCTAAATTTACACTTTTATTCTTGTTTGGTTCTGGCTCTGCCAGGTTAGGAATTAGGAATGAAGTGTCAATAAACTTGAACCTCAAACTGAAACCTCAAACCTGTAACCCTAATTCCTCATTCCTAATTCCTAATTCCTCATTCTTAACTGTCCCCCTATGAACCCACTCAACATTCTTTCCGTCAATCTCTCCGAAAACAAAGGCACCATAAAAAAACCGGTTGGCACAATTCAACTCGGTATTCGGGGTGTTGATGGAGATGCCCATGCCGGTCCGTGGAACCGACAGGTCAGCCTGCTGGGTATAGAAAGCATAAGCAAAACCGAGGCTGAAGCCAAACGGAAGATTGCCTATGGGGAATTTGCCGAAAACATCACTACCTCCGGAATGGAGTTATGGAAGGCACACCCCCTCGACCGGTTCACCAGTGGTGAAATTGAGATGGAGGTAACCCAGATCGGTAAGGAGTGCCATGGAAGCAGTTGTGCAATTTTCAGGGAAGTTGGCAACTGTGTGATGCCAAAGGAGGGAATCTTTGCGCGGGTCCTGAGCCCGGGAACCCTGTCGCCCGGCGATACGCTGGAATACCATCCAAAGATGTTCCGCATATTGGTCATTACACTCAGCGACCGCGCTACAGCCGGTGAATATGAAGACCTTTCGGGCGCCCGTTTACAACAATTGCTGAATGACTTTTTCAAGTCGCACAACCTTCACCATTTTGTTCACTATTCCCTGATCCCTGACGATCCTCATAAATTGGAGGAACTGCTTCATCAAGCAAAGGAGGAATTGATCGACATTGTCATTACCACAGGCGGGACCGGAATCGGCCCCCGCGATTTTACCCCCGATATTGTAAAACCCTTACTGTATAAAGAAATTCCCGGCATCATGGACATGATCCGGATGAAGTATGGCCAGTTAAAACCAAACGCACTGATCAGCCGTTCGGTGGCCGGAGTAATGGGTAAATCGCTGATATTTACACTTCCGGGAAGTGTAAAAGCTGTAAATGAGTACGTTACAGAGATTTTCCCATCTCTGTTACACATGATATATATGTTGCACGGATTGGATACTCATTGAATTGTAAGAAGTTTCTGTCGATTTGTTATGGCATCAGAGTTATAATTATGTACTTTTGTACATTATTATAACTTACACTTCTGTTTCCTTCCAACATACCTGCAATGAGAAAGCTTTTGCTGACAACCTTGTTCTTTTCTTTCCTTTTCGGACTTTATGCACAGGATCAACCCTTATCCCCGACTCTTACAGGTACCGGGGTTTTTCACGGGATAACCCAGCCTTTGCGAGACCTTCCACGCCTTACTAAAGAGGAATACGCGGTGATAAAAGCAAAAGCCGATAAAAAAGCGCTTAACGGTAAGCTCAAAAACAGATCATATCCGTATGCCGCCACCGCTTTGCCCAAAGGAGATGATCCCGTATGGCAATCGTCCATGGGTTTAAACAAGGGCGGTTCCAAAGCCCCTCTGGTCAATTTCGAGGGTCAGACTTCTCCCTATTACCCTCCCGATTGCAATGGGACAGCAGGCCCGAACCATTACATGCAGACCGTTAATTGTACCTATGCCATCTACAGTAAAACAGGAACCCTGCTTGCCGGCCCAACCAATATGAACCTCCTTTTCAGCGGGGTCACCGGTTCAACTTATAATGATGGCGACCCGCTTGTATTATACGATGACCAGGCCGACCGATGGCTGGCCATTGAATTTTCAATCAGCGGGTCCAATGATTATATGCTTATTGCTGTATCCACCACCAACGACCCTACCGGAACCTGGTACAAATACTCTTTTGATGTTGCAGATATGCCCGATTATGAAAAGTTTGGCGTTTGGCAGGATGGTTATTATATGGGTACCAACAACAGCTCCGGGAATGATATTTATGTTTTCCAGCGGTCGGTGATGCTTTCAGGAGGCTCCAGCCCGAAAATGGTGGGCTTTAACAATGCCTGGCGCCCCACAACCATCGACGGGTTCATGTGCGTTCCCCCGGTTGACAACGATGGCGACTTTGCCCCAGCCGGTTCTCCGGGACTTTTTATTACCATCAATGACGACGCCATCGGAGGCGGCACCGATCAGCTTTGGTTATATGAGCTCGCTGTAAACTGGACCACAACCACTTCATCCACCTTCACCCGCTCCCAGCAGATCAATGTCCCCGCTTTCAACAGCAACTTTGGTTCCGATTGGGCAAATATAGCACAGCCGGGTACATCCCAGCAAGTTGATGCCATTCCGCAAGTAGTCATGAACGTTCCCCAGTACCGTAATTTCGGTTCCTATCAAACCATCGTTTGTTGTCATACTGTTGATGTCGACAATACCGATCACGCAGGAGTGCGATGGTATGAACTCAGACGTACCACGGGAACATGGTCCATCCGGCAATCAGGCACCTACGCACCCGATATCCATTCACGATGGATGGGGAGCATCATGCTGAACGGAAGCAACAAAATTGCTTTGGGATATTCAATTTCAAGTTCCACCGTCTATCCGGGGATCCGTTATTGCGGCCAATCGGCTGCCACTTATGCCAGTGCTTCCGGAACACTTGATATCCCTGAAGAAATCATTCAAACGGGAGCCAATTCACAGACCTCGTACGACCGGTGGGGCGATTATTCCCTCATGAGCGTCGATCCTGCCGACGATGAAACCTTCTGGTTTACGAGCGAATATATTGGTTCCAGCAACCGCAGGACCAAAATTGCCTCTTTTAAATTCGGCAACAGCCCGTCAGTCAATACCCTCGCGGCCACCAACGTTACGGGCGCTACAGCTACCCTCAACGGCGCCATAAATCCCAACGGCCTTTCCACCAATTACTATTTTGAATGGGGGACAACGGTTGGTTATGGGAATACCACGCCAGTCGTAAATGCCGGTTCCGGTACATCCACCATCAATGTCCAGGCTGATATCAGCGGACTTACAGGCGGGGTGGTTTATCATTTCCGGCTGGCAGGGGTGAACAGCGATGGCACAAACTATGGCAGCGATTTAACATTCAGTCCCGGGGCGGCTTCGGTCACAACTTCGGCAATCACCGGGGTAACCATGACGACAGCCACATCCGGTGGAAATGTCACCACCGATGGGGGATCAGCCGTCACTGCCCGTGGCGTTTGCTGGGGAACATCTTCCAATCCTGTTGTTACAGGGAACCATACCACCGACGGAAGCGGAATGGGGAGTTTTACCAGCAACATCATCGGTTTGACATCCAATACAACCTATCACGCGAGGGCATATGCCACCAACGGGGCTGGTACATTTTATGGAGAAGACCTGACTTTTACCACCTTATGCGGGATCATTTCAACATTTCCATACAATGAAGGGTTTGAAAACAGCGGCGCCATCCCGGGCTGCTGGTCACAGGAGTATGTAACAGGAACACTGAACTGGAGTTACCGGTCCGGTGGTCAGAGCAGCCATCCTGTAGCAGCGCATGGGGGCAGCTACAATGCATTTTTTTATGAAGGGGCTTACAGTACCGACAACGTGACAAAACTGGTCACGCCAGCCATCAATCTCAACTCCATTCTCAGCCCACAGTTAAAATTCTGGCATACACAAGCCTATTGGACCCCCGATCAGGATGAACTTCGGATTTATTACAAAACTTCGGCAACAGGAACATGGAATTTATTGGCCACCTATACCGCCAATATAACCACCTGGACCCAGGAAACAATCTCTTTGCCCAATCCCTCTTCTGCCTATTTCATCGCCTTCGAAGGAACCGAAAATTATGGATACGGAGTTTGCCTCGATGATATCTCCATAACCGGCACAGCGCCGGTATTATCCGTATCGCCATCCCATCAGGATGTAACCGCTGGCGCCGGGGCAACGGCATTTACGGTTTTATCCAATACTACCTGGGCCGCCGGGAGCAATTCCCCGGCCTGGTGCACGGTGACTGCATCGGGTAGCGGAAACGGGACCCTTACGGCAAACTGTTTGCAAAACACCTCTTACCTGCCACGTACGGCCACCATTACTGTTTCCGTAAACGGGTTAACCCCTGTGGAGGTAACCGTTACACAGGCTGCATCCATCCCGCCTCCACCAACCAGCCTCCAGGCATCCATTGCAGGTAACAACGTACAACTAAGCTGGAATGAACCCACCGGAGGAATTGGTTTAACCGGATATCACCTGTACCGGGGAACCGAAAGGATCACCCCGGAACCCGTAACAGGCTTGGTTTATACGGATAACGATCTGGCCATTGGAACCTATGAATATACCACAACGGCAGTATATGGAGCTATTGAATCTGTAGCCTCATCGCCCGTTTTTGTTACCATTATTGAAACAACCGTTTCACTTGCACCCGACCGGGAGGGATGTCAGAACGATACACTTCACTTCCCAGTTGTTGTAACCTGTAAAAACCTCGACAGCCTGGCGCTGTTTATCCATTATGATCATCTTCGTATCTCCCCGGTTCCCGGAGAACCTTATACTGCAAACGATTCCCGGTTTACCGTTACCGGATTCAACCCGGAATACGATACCGATATCATGGCGCTTTACCTAAAAGAAAATAGTTCCGATGGGATTGACCTTACGGGTGAAAAACTCATCGAACTGATATTTAACCTGAATGCCGGGGGCAGCTCTTCATTGTTTTTTAATGACACCCCGGAACCAGTGAGCGCTATGTTTGCTTCATCCGGCATCCGGATCCTACCGGTAACCTATATTGGTGCCCAGACAGCAATTACCTCCCTGCCTGCCCCTGCCGGACCCGTCGATGGTCCCGTTACAGTTGTACAGGGCAATAGTGAGGTCCCCTACTCCGTCACTGAAATCGATGGAGCAACCGGATATCAGTGGGAGCTGCCCGAAGGCGCTACCATCGCTTCCGGTACCGGAACAGCTACCATCACCGTTGATTTTTCAGCTACAGCATCTTCAGGAACGATCCTGGTTTTTGGAACGAACGAATGCGGTAATGGGACCCCTTCTCCCGGACTCCCGGTCACTGTCGCTGCTGCAGTACCCGAATTGGTAGCGGTTTCCAATGTGACCATCGCTTCCGGACAATCGCAATGCTACGATGCTACTGATACCATCACCGTTGCCGGAAACGGCACTTATTTCATTCTGGAAGAAGGAGGTTCTGCAACATTTATTGCCGGTCAAAAAATAATCTTTCTGCCCGATGCAACGGTTGTTCAGGGAGGCTATCTGAATGCCTATATTACCGGGGATGAAAGCTATTGCGGGTCACTCCCCCCTGCTATGGTAACATTACCGGTCGGGTTGGAGGAAAAAGCTACCCATTCACAACCCCTCTCTCCCGTGGTGAAAGTGTACCCCAATCCGACGACAGGAAAATTTGTTATTGAAATGACCACTCCAACTTTATATTCGCCGACTTTGATCAGAATTTATGGAATGAAAGGCGTTTTGGTCTTTTCCGGTGAAGCCTCCGGTATCATTAAAAAAGAGATCTCTCTGGAAACAAACCCATCCGGTATCTATTTCCTTCATCTGATTCATGGTACCACAGTCACAACTGCAAAGATCATCAAACATTAGCCATTGAAAACAGCTGCTTAAGCCATTTCCTAACGTGGACAAGCCACAACCAAACAAATAACAAATCTCAAAATATAAATAGTGTCTGTAAGAAATCCTCAAACTTTCAGTAAATCAGAGGTTTATTGT
>DYSO01000036.1 GCA_020718225.1 Draconibacterium orientale
TACAAATGTAGCATTTATTTATCAAACTGTTATAAGTTAATTAATTTTTATTGCTTAGCAATAAAATATTCACGCATTTTTCACCAAGACACAAAAATTGTGGGCCTTCCGTTAAGTCTTTGATGCAATCCAACAGTTTTTGCTTTTGGATATCCGTAAAATTTCGTGCTTTTGCAATCCGGTCAACCTGCAAAAATGCTGCCTTAGGCGAAATATGCGGGTCAAGTCCGCTCGCCGATGCAAATAGCATTTCGGATGGTATTATGGTCAGGCTGTCTGACTGATTAAAAGAATAAAACTTTTTTTTTCTATCGGCAACAAGTTCTTTTAATTTGATGTTCGTTAATCCATAATTTGACCCTCCCGAAGGCAAAGGGTTGTATAGTGTTGCCGATGGGCGTGAAGTGAAATATTTAGCAGAATCAAATTGCTGGCCAATAAGCTCACTTCCAATAATCTGACCATCTTTTGCAATCAGGCTTCCATTTGCTTTTGCGGGAAATATAACCTGTGCAATTCCTGTGATCAACAGCGGGTAAACAACTCCGGTCAGAATTGTGAAAAACAGGAAGATCTTTAAAGAAATGATGAAGGTTTTCATTTTCTTGGTTTTTTTGAATGACTCGGTGACCCTGTGGCCCTATAACTAAAAGTTTATAATCATATCTATCAACTTAATCCCCACAAAGGGGGCAACAATTCCACCCAGGCCAAAAATGAGCAGGTTTCGCGATAATGCTGTATTGGCCGAAACAGGCCGGTACCGGACACCTTTCAATGCCAACGGCACCAAAAGTATGATGATAATTGCATTAAAAATTACAGCGCTCAGAATAGCGCTTTGTGGTGAACCGAGGTTCATGATATTCAAAGCGGAGAGCGGCCCAATTCCGTTTTTTTCCGAATACAGTGCAATGGCGATGGCAGGAATAATGGCAAAATATTTGGCGACATCATTGGCAATGCTGAAAGTAGTAAGCGAGCCACGGGTCATAAGTAACTGTTTCCCGACTTCCACTACCTCAATCAGTTTGGTAGGGTTACTGTCGAGATCAACCATGTTTCCTGCTTCACGCGCGGCCTGGGTGCCTGTATTCATTGCAATACCTATGTCTGCCTGGGCCAGGGCAGGGGCGTCATTGGTTCCATCGCCAATCATACCTACCAGATGACCATTCGACTGTTCTTCACGGATGCGCCGTAATTTGTCCTCGGGTGTTGCTTCAGCCATAAAATCATCCACCCCGGCCTCAGCGGCAATGGCTGCGGCAGTTAATGCATTATCCCCGGTAATCATGACTGTTTTGATTCCCATCTTACGAAGTTCAGCAAACCGCTGTTTGATTCCCCCTTTAACAATGTCTTTCAGGTGAACAACCCCCAAAACTTTTTTATCTTCCGCCACAACCAGTGGCGTTGCCCCTTGTCGTGCCAATTCTATTACAGTGTCCTGTGTTTTTTGAGGGTAAAAACCATTGTTATTTTGCACAAAGGAGCGGATTGCTTCAGATGAACCCTTGCGGATTTTTCGGGAAGCGCCATCCTCAGCTTTCAGGTCAACACCGCTCATTCTCGATTGAGCAGTAAAAGGGATAAACGATGCATTGAGCTGATGAACCTCACGGCCGCGTATTCCGAATTTTTCCTTTGCCAGGATAACAATGGAACGACCTTCGGGGGTTTCGTCTGCTAAGGATGAAATCTGCGCAGCATTGGCAAGTTCTTCGTCAGTTACCCCTTCGGCCGGAATAAAATCGGTTGCCATTCTGTTGCCCAGGGTGATTGTCCCGGTTTTATCTAATAAAAGCACGTCAACATCCCCGGCAGCTTCAATAGCCCGGCCGCTGGTGGCGATCACATTGCGCTGAATAAGCCTGTCCATGCCACTGATTCCGATGGCGCTCAGCAAACCGCCGATGGTTGTCGGGATCAGGCAAACCAATAAAGCAATCAGTATGGGAGTCGTTAAGTTTTGCGACAACGGCAAACCAGATGCAGAAAGGCTGTATCCGAAAAACGCAGGTAAAGTAGCTACGGCCAGGAGGAAAATAATGGATAATCCCGAAAGCAGAATAGAGAGGGCAATTTCATTGGGCGTTTTTTGTCGTTTTGCCCCTTCTACCAACGCAATCATGCGATCGATAAACGTATCGCCGGGTTCCGTTGTAATACGGATCAATATCTGATCGCTGATCACCTTTGTCCCTCCGGTAACTGCCGAGCGGTCGCCTCCGCTTTCCCGGATGACCGGGGCGGATTCGCCGGTGATGGCCGATTCGTCGACACTGGCTATACCTTCAATCACTTCGCCATCAGAGGGAATTACATCTCCGGATTCGCAAACAACGATATCGCCCTTTTTCAGTTCGGTTGCAAAGATTGAAACTTCTTGTTTGCCCATCATCCTGCGGGCTTTTGTTTGTGTCCGGTTGTTCCTGAGACTTTCAGCATGGGCTTTTCCGCGACCTTCGGCGATTGCTTCAGCAAAATTGGCAAACAAAACCGTAAACCAGAGCCATATGGCAATTTGAAAATTGAAGGATGAAAAGTTCCCCTGGATAAGGCCCATGAATACAATAATGGTTGTAAGAAACGACCCGATGGCCACAATAAAAATGACGGGGTTTTTAATCAAAATGACAGGATTTAACTTGATTAAACTGTCTTGTGCTGCCTGTAACAAAATCTTTTTATTGTACAGGCTTGTATTTGGTTTAGCGCTCATTTGGTGCAAAAGTTAAAATGAAATGCCGTTATTCATGAGCAAATGTTCTACAATCGGTCCAAGCGATAAGGCCGGGAAATAGGTCAATCCTCCTACGATGAGGATAATTCCGATAAGCAATCCGGTAAACAGCCAATGGTCAGTACGAAAAGTTCCGGGTGAAGATGGGGTTATGTTCTTGCCGGCCATGCTTCCGGCCATTGCCAATACAGGTATAATAACGCCAAAACGGCCAATCAGCATGACGAACCCGAGTGTCAGATTATAAAACAACGTATTTGCATTTAACCCGGCAAAGGCGCTGCCATTGTTCCCGGCCGCGGATGTGAATGCATATAAAATTTCAGAAAAGCCATGTGGACCGGCATTATTGAGGCTCGATAAACCATAACTGCTTACCGAGGCCCAGGCGGTAAAAACCAGAATGGCAAAGCTCGTGGCCAGGTTCGCAATGATGGCCATTTGCACCTCGAAGGCGCCTATTTTTTTACCGAGGTATTCAGGTGTTCGCCCAACCATAAGCCCGGCAATGAATACTGTCAGGATGATGAAAATAACCATGCCATACAATCCGGCGCCTACGCCACCAAAAATAATTTCTCCAAGCATCATGTTGATGATTGCCACCATCCCCGATAAAGGCGATAGGCTGTCGTGCATGGCATTTACCGCCCCGCAGGAAGCATTGGTCGTGACAACCGAAAACAGCACACTGCTGGCGATGCCAAAACGGGTTTCTTTCCCTTCCATAAGGGGTAAATGGCCGAAAACAGGATTGGGTGAATACTCAGCATATAGCGAAATACTCAGCCCTGCCGTGAACAAAATCAGCATTGCAGAAAATATTGCCCAACCCTGACGTGCTGAGCCGACCATTTTGCCATACATATAGGTCAACGATGCCGGTATCAGAAATATGGCAAGTATTTGAAGAAAATTACTGAATGGGGTAGGGTTTTCAAATGGGTGTGCACTGTTGGCATTAAAAAATCCGCCCCCGTTTGTACCCAACTGCTTAATGGCAATTTGCGAAGCTGCCGGTCCCATCGGTAGTACCTGATCAACTCCCTGTAAGGTTTGAACCGTTTCATGGGATTTAAAGTTCTGGACAACTCCCTGACCCACCAGCACAATGGCAAATAAAACAGAGAGCGGTAAGAGCACATACAGTGTTGAGCGCGTAAGGTCTGTCCAGAAATTGCCGATTTTATCGGTGGATTTACGTGAAATACCACGTATTACCGCTAATATTACAGCAATTCCAGTTGCAGCGCTGACAAAGTTCTGCACGGTAAGCCCGATCATTTGCACAAAACAGCTCATGGTGGTTTCACCTGCATATCCCTGCCAGTTGGTATTGGTTACGAAGCTGATGGATGTGTTGATGGCAGAATGCCATGAAACATTTGGAAGGTTTGCAGGATTTAATGGTAAATATGCCTGGAAGCGTTGAATCAGAAACACAAAAACAAATCCAATAAAATTGAACATGAGTAAACGGAGTGCATATAACTTCCAGTTTGTTTCTTCAGCCGGTCCTGCTCCGGCAAACCGATAAATCAGCCTTTCAAGCCAGCCAAATACCGGTAGCATAACATGCTTTTTTCCTGTAAAAACTTTGTCCATATAGGTCCCCAGAATGGGAGTAAGGCCAATTAATACCGTGATCAATAGAATTATCTGAATAAAATCCTGTGGTGTCATCTTAATTTACTGTAATAAGAAATCATAATCGTACCTTTAATCCCCTGATTCTTTTTTTACAACATCCGTTCTTCTCAGGTGAATATCTTTTCTTGGTTGCCCATCGTCATAAAATTTATCTAATTTGAAAAGATAACCAATCAAATATCCGAATCCAATCAGAAGGATTAAACTTCCAAAAAATTCCAATAAAATTTCAATTGTGTTCATGTAAAGTCAGTATTAAAATTTTTCTGGTTTAATGAGTGAATAAACAAGGTATCCAAGGATAAATAAGGCAACAATGGCCCCAATGGCGAATTCAAGGGTGAAATTCACCCCTGGATTTTTTGCTGTAACTACTACGAGTGTTGCAATCATTTGACTTCGTTTTTTAAACGGTACAAAGTTGCAACTGAATTTATAAGGGGATTATAAGGAAGGGACGGGAGGGGATAAGGATTTTATAAAGACGTTTTTTGAGAAATCCCGGAAATGGTAATCACTATGCTTACTTTTCGATCCTATATCTGATCTCCCATGATCTGTATTTTCAATGAGCGGTCATTATCGCTCTCCTGGAGTAAAGAACCATAAAACGTTTTAAGAATGGCCACGACCCTTCAGAAAGAGCATGGGGAGCGCAATATAAACGAATTTGTCCAATGGTTATGGGAGGTCATTTCGTGATTTTTCAAACGTTCTCTTTCTCTCATTAAAAAATGAAAAAATCAGGCTTTTTTCATTTGTGTACCCGCAATCAGGATGTAAATCATGGTAATGAGTAAAACAGCCAATCCACCAGTCTGGCCTGTAATATCGGAAACGATGCCCATCAGGGGAGGGACCACAGCCCCGCCAGCTATTCCCATGACCATAAGCCCTGAAATCTCATTTGCCCTTTCCGGTTTTTTCTGAAGAGCGGCAGAGAAAATGATTGAAAAAACATTTGCAACTGCAAATCCAAGAATGAAAATCAGGACGAGGATGGTCCAAAGGTTGGTCATCATCAACAGGAGCAACATTCCGGCGATAGCAACGATCATACTGATGATCAAAAAGTTTCTTCCGGAAATTTTTATCAGCAGGATGGCGCCGACAAATGTTCCGGTGGTACGGGCGATAAAGTACAGACTGGTCCCCAGCCCGGCCTGATCCAGCGGTATGTTGCATCGTTCCATCAGGAATTTAGGGATGGTGATGTTTAATCCGACATCGATGCCTACCACGAAAAGGATTCCAAGGAAAAACATCAGGATTGTCCTGTCTTTCAGCAGTCCGAAACAGGCGCTGAAGGAGGAAGTTTTACCTTCAACCGGTTTTTCCTCAATTTGTGTAAAGAACAACCACAGTGCAGACATCAGGGTTATACCGGCAAAAATGGGGAAGAGCATTTTCCAGTTCCCCAAACCAGCGGCTGCAAAACCGGCAATGATCGGGCCTAAAAATGAAGCAATGGCCTTGATGAACTGGCCCCAGGTAAGACTGCTGGTGAGCCGGTTCCCCTTTACAACATTATAAAGCAAAGGGTTAAGCGAAACCTGAAGGATTGTATTACCAACCCCCAGTAAGGCAAAAGCAACGAGTACAACTTCGAACCGGTATGCCATCAGCGGAACGATCATGGCTGTAAAAGTAATAACCATACCGAGGATAACCGTTTTTTTTCGTCCGACAGCATTCATGAGCAATCCGGTAGGAACGGAAAATACAGCGAACCAAAGGAATACCATCATTGGCAATAGGTTGGCCAGGGTATCGCTCAGTGAAAAATCCTGTTTTACATAATTGGTGGCAATGCCAACCACATCAACAAATCCCATGATAAAGAACCCAAACAGGACAGGAAGTAATTTTGAAATGGATGTTTCGTTTTTCATTTGTTAATAATTCAATTTTTATTTGCAGCCACTGGCTGAGTTGAGGAATTTATGTATGTATATAATCTGCTATAATAATCCCGTGGAGGTAAACACGGACAAATATAAGAGAAACCCTGAAATGAATTACCATAATGATTTATACTCAGCGCCCGGAAAAGTTCCTGTTCTCTTAGTCCTTCGTATCCGAACCCAGGGGGTTCGCAGGTATCGAAAACCGGAATGCGCTCCCTTTGCCTTCTTTACTTTCAACCCAGATTTTTCCCTTGTGTTTTTCGACAAATTCCTTACACAATATCAGGCCTAAACCGGTACCCCGTTCATTTTGTGTGCCTTTGGTTGAATAACCAGCATCGATCCGGAATAACTTATTCAGATATTCTTTAGGAATCCCAATGCCATTGTCGCATACAGAAATTACCGACGATTTCTGTTTGTTTTCAACTGAAATATCAATTTTCCCGCCTGGATGGGTAAATTTAATAGCATTCGTGATCAGGTTCCGGATAACAGATTCAATCATCTGGTTGTCGCCGTAAACGATGGTGGCAGCCGGGAAATCCCCGGAAATGGTAATTGATTTTTGCGTCGCTGCTTCATCGGCTAATTTTAACACTTTATGGATGGTTTCCCCAAGATCGAAATGTTCCGGATTTAACTCCATTTTTCCGGTTTGTGAACGCGACCAGTCTAAAAGGTTTGTAAGCAGTTCAAAGGCTCGGTGCGAAGATTGATTAATCGCTACCGCTATCTTATCCATCTCATTCCAATTGTGTTCGCGGATAGATTCTATCAACAAATCGCTGAGTCCAAGTATGCTGTTGAAGGGACTTCGTTGGGCCAATGGATCGGAAAGCCAAGGTAAGAAATCATGTTAATTTCCACATCCGGATTGTTTTCCTTCCAGACCGGATATGCAGTGGCATCAGGAATCAGCAGTTTCTGTTGTGTCCCGATGACTGTTTCACAATATAATCCAAGACCCAGTTTTGCTTTTTCTCCGGCCTCATAGAGATTGCCGGGGTTCTCACTTTTTACATACACCTCTATGGTATCTTCATTCAATTTCATAATCAGGGCCGAGGGAATAGAAGCAATCCGGGTTATCAGGTTTAACCAATCCTGCCATTTGTTCATGACACTGTTATCTATCTCAGGCGCAGATTCCGGATTGATGATTACTTGTTCCCAGGAGCCGGTCTCCCTGATCCTGACTGTGGCGTATTGTTTCATATCATCTTGTTTCTTACCAGTTCAACCAGGGTGCTGATTTCAATGGCTTTCTGGCTGTTTCTAACATCCGGGCAACCTCAATGGGCCCGCATGGCCGTTCAGTTTTGAATTGTCAGATAATATTAATTTCAGGGTAAATTTACACAGGATAATGATAATGGACGGATAAAAGATATAAAAAGGCAAAATAAGATTTAGCCAATAAAAAGTTTCCTGGGGCGGAGAAAATGTCCTTTGTGAAATTCAGTTCATTAGATTGGGGCTCAGCGAGAAATTCGGCCACAAAAGTGTTTTGCCAAGCAAGGTTTACCATTCGGCAGATTGCGATCTGATTTATTTTCCGGTTATCAACCTGTATTTGGCAAGTTTGCTCTGGTACTGGCACCGGGCGTCGGTGTGATTGTCCTTCGCCTGTTGAGCAACAGCCTGGGCTTCGAGAAGGTCGGAGATTCCAATGACCCCTGCCTTGTAGTTGTCCTGACTGATACGCAGGTTCTCGATGGCCTGCTCAACCGATACATGAGAAACGCTTATCTGGAATTGTGCCTCTTCAACCTCATTGGCTGCCTGGCGTATCTGTAGTACCAGCAATTCTGTGTTTTCCTGCAAAGAGCTTTGTGCCTGCTGAACCTCGAGCTCCTGCTTCCTGATCTTATGGCTTCCGGCCCACCAGTCGGTGATGGGAATGGTCAGATTGATCATGCCTAAGGCATTGTTTGTGGTCTTGTCCATGATGTCGTAGGTAAAACCTGCCCCTGTTAGCGAAAGTTGGGGCATGTATTCGCCTGCCGCCAGCTTCTTTTGCACCTGCTTAACTTCCACTGCTTTGTTCAGCAAAAGGTATTCGCTGCGGTTTTTCACGAGCTGTTCGGGATCCTGGAGTACAAGATCCGTTGATTGCAGATCGGCCGGAGCGATAAAGAGCAGGGTGGTGTCGAAGGAAAGGCCAATTTGCTGGCACAATGCCCGTTTGGTGAGATTGATCCCGTTCTTCAGCTTCAGCAGGTTAATTTTCAGTTCATTCTGCTTCAGTTGCACCTTGAGGACTTCGTTTTTCTGCACCAATCCGGCAGAACTGTAATTGCTTACATCACGGTACAGGGAATCGAGCAGCAACTTGTAACTTTGCAGGGTCTTTTCCTTTTCATTGAGCGACTGTAATGTCCAGAACAGCTCATCCGTCCTCAACAGGACCTCGTCGCGGGTCATGGCTTTCTGGTATACATTGACCTCTTCTCCAAGCCTGGCAAGTTTGTAACCCCGTCTGATCCTGCCCCCGGCATAAACCGGTATAGCCACGGTAACGGCCGCGGTATTTAAATAATCAACCAGTCCAATGGAAAGTGCGGGGAAATACGCAAATTGCGTTGGGTTCACAAGCTGTCCCGGATTTTTACCATCCCATACCGGCAGGTTCATTGTCGGCGTTTCCAGGTTCAGCAGGTAATCGGCTGTACGCATTGCAAAGGCGGTAGCGCTGACCTTCGGGAAAAAGTTGGTGAAAACCTCTTTTGTTTGTTGTTCAGATGCCTGTATCCGTAATTCTGCCTCCTTTATCTTATGGTTGTTTTGCAGGGCTAACTGTTTGCAAGAATCCAGCGAAATGGTCTGTGCCTGGCTTGTGCTTATCAGCGAGGGGAGTGTAAAAAATAGCCCGATCAGGATGATTTTTACAATCCCTGGCAATGTCCAGAATGCAGGTTTCTTCTCTTTATCGCTGTATGAAAGCGAGTACAACACAGGAAGTAGGTAGAGTGTCAGCGCCATGGAAACCAGCAATCCGAAACAGATCACAGTACCCAATGGCCCCCACAACGGAGAACGGCTTAGGATCATGGGGATAACGCCTACGGCTGCCGCGGCAGAGGTGAGGAAGATGGGCCTCATTCTTCGTTTGCCTGCAGCCAGGGCTGCTGCTTTGGTGGTCATTCCCTGGTTTTCCTTTAATTCCCGGGCATAATCGATCAGGATGATCCCATTTCGCACGACCATGCCGCACAGACTGGTGATGCCGATGAAAGCGGTCACACTGAAAGGATAGCCCATCACCCACAAACCAATAACGGCCCCGGGTAGGGTCAGTAACATTCCGCTCATGATCAGCAAAGCGATTTTGGCCTTTTTAAACTGGATCAGCAGGATGAAAAAGATCAGCAGTATGCTTACCAGCAGCGCTATTCCCATGGGTACAAAAACTTCCTCCTGGGCTTCGTAATCCCCGCCATAAGCAATGGATGTACCCTCGGGTAATTGAAGTTTATCTATCCGGTGCTTGAGCTTGTTGAATATGGCCGAAGCGGTTACCTCGGGTACGTTGTCGATCTGGATCATCAGGGTGGGCACCCCGTTTCGCCTGACGATGGTTCCTTCGGACCATCCTGGCGTGAAAGTCGCCATGGACCTCAGAGGAATGGCCGAAAAATTCAGGGGTGAAGTGATATACTGGTCTCCGACGGCCTTCAACTGGTTGGCCGATGTCTGTTCCTGGGTAAGAACAACGTCAACCGGATAATCGTCCTCCCAGATGGTGGTCAGGGGGATCCCGTCCAGCCCGATCATCACCGAAGTAGCCACCAGGCTTTTATAATAGCCCATACTGTTAGCCTTGTCGCGGTCGAGGTTCACACGGATGCTTTGCTGAGGCTGGTCCCAGTCGCTGCGTACCCAAGCCAGTCCATGGGTACCTGCGAGGATCGTATTCACTTTTTCTTCTGCCAGGCGGATATCCTTCACCGAATCGGAAGAGATGCGGCTTTCGATGGGGGACTTGCTGGGTTGCAAAGCCAGGATCTTCCATTTCACGTATGCATTGATGAAATTGTCGGAATACCGGGGCGAATACTCGTTCACAATCTCGCGCGTGGCCTTGTCCGATTTCGTGTTGACCAGCAACTGTCCGTAATTGGAAGCAGGCATATGGGGCGCGTAGGCCGCATGAAAGCGGGGAGAACTGGTCCCGATGAAACTGGTGACCGTTGTCACCCGCTTGTCTTTCATCAGGATGGATTCCAGACTGTCGACCACCTTTTGAGTAGATTCAAGAGAAGAACCGGTAGGCAGGGAAACCTCGACGGCAAATTGGTTGCGCTCCATTTCGGGGAACAGCTGCTGGTCGGTGAATGAAAACATGACCATCGCCAGGGCGATCAGTACGATCCCCACAACAAGGATCAGCTTCTTATGATTAAAGGCATGATCAATCGAATGGTCAAACCAGTTTTGCAAAAGATCCAGGAAAGACTTACTGCCCGGTTTCTTTTTGTTTTTCAGCCCTCTTTTGATGAAAACAAAGTTCAGGTAGGGGACCAGCAGCATGGCTACCAGGATTGAAACCACCAAAGCGATGGTAACGACCCAGGGGATGGTCTCCATGAATTCACCGGCCGTTCCGGGCACCATGAATCCCAAGGGGATGTAAGCTGCCAGGATGGCCAGGGTGGCGACGATGATCGGCGCCCTCAGTTCCATCGCGCTTTTAATGGCTGCATGCCAGGGGGAGATGCCCTGGTCAATTTTTGTGACATGATTATCGATGACAACGATGGAGTTGTCGACGATCATCCCCAACACCAGGATCAGCGAGGCCAGGGAGACCGTATGCAGTTCAATGCCGACAAAGTAGAGGATGGCCAGGGTGATCATCACCGATATAGGGACGGTGATCCCGGCCACCGAGGCAACGCGCAGTGGAAGCAAAATCATGGTGACGAGGATCACGGCGACGATGGCGATGAGGAACTCCTTCAGAAAATCGTTCACCGAGTCGCTCACGTACTTCGGGAGTTCCGAGATCGTGGCAACTTCGATCCCCTCCGGACAATGTTTCTTAAACTTGTCCAGCGCTTTGTTCACATCCTGTCCGTATTCCACAATGTTGTTTCCCGGTTGCATTTCGAGTGAAAGGAGGATCGTTTTTTTTCCGTTCTGGCGGATGAAATTATCGGGTTTGTCATATTTTCGTTCGATGGTGGCGATGTTCTTCAGCCTCACCACGTTGCCGTTGGGATCGGAGTAAACAATCTGTTCGGCTAAGTCATTTTCCGATTCGAAATTGGGTGGAAAGTGAACCGGCATGATGGTCTTGCCGTCATCCAGTTTTCCGGCATAGCTCACCATCCCGTTGGCCTGGTAGGAGCCCAGCAGTGTCAATGATTTGATATTGTATTCATGAAGCAGTTCTGGCCTAACATTCACAAATATTTTTTCTTTCTGGAGCCCGAAATGTTTGACTTTGGAGGTTGCCGGGATCCTTCGGATCTCGGTTTCGAGTTTTTTAAGTTGTTCCTCGAGTTCTTTATAGCTTTTTGTGTCTGATGACAAAGTGATGAGCAAAGCAGAGGTGTCGCCAAAGTCTGTATTGGCAATCAGGGCAAGGACTCCCGATGGCAGGGTCATCTTGAGTTCGGCCAGCCCATGCTTCAGTTTCGACCAAAACTGGTCGGCATTTTTCACATCATCGTTCAATTCCACGAAGATGTACATGATCCCTTCGCGCGAATAGGAGTAGGTCTTGGCTTTTTTAACTTCCTGGTAGCCGAAAATATAATTTTCGACCACCGTGGTCAGTTGTTTTTCAACTTCTGCCGAGGTTGCCCCGGGGTAAACGCCCACGATGACACCTTGCCGGATGGTGAATGTGGGGAATTCATTGCGGGGCATTTTGATCAGCGCTACAACCCCCACGATGATGATGGCCACGGCAATGATCACAACAATGTTGTTGTTGCGCATCGCCTTTTCGATCACACAGAATTTATTCTTCCGTTCCATATTACCAGACGATTAAACTGTTGTCGGATAATTTTTCTTTTCCACCGGTTACGATGATCTGTCCCGGTTCCAGACCCGAAATCACCTCCAGGCCTGAATCCTGGTACTGCCCGGTTTGAATGACCTGCTTTTTGGCCCGTTTTGTTGCGGTGTTGACCAGGAAAAGGAAAACCCTGTTTTCATTGTCTTTCGATACACTCTCAGCGGGTACCAGTATCACCTCCTTCTCCATGGCTACTTCCATCTTCACATCGCATACCATTCCCGGCTTCAGATCAAACTTAGGGTTGGGCACACGTATTTTGGCTTCGTAAGTGCGTGAGATCCTGTCGGCAACAGGACTGATATTGGCCACCTCCCCGGAGAATTCCTGATCATTAAGGGCACTAACAGAGAAGGTTGCCTTCATTCTTTTGCCAATTTTGGCTACTTCGTTTTCGGGAACCGAAATCTTTGCATACACCTGTCTGATATCCACCAGTTCCAATGGAGCCGAGGCCAGGGAGATCGACGACATTCCTGGTTCAATATTCCGTCGCCCAACCATCCCGTTCACAGGGGCGTACAGATTGCATTTGTCGAGGTTGTTCTTTGCCAGGTCGAGCGAGGACTGGGCTTGTTGAAGTTTTGACTCCATCTCCACCCATTTTATTTCCGGAAGGCTTCCATTGTCGTGGACTTCCTTCAACCTGTCGTAAGCATCTTTGGCCTGCTGGTACTGCGAAAGCGTGATTTCGTACATATTCCTGGCATCGGTCTTGTCAAGCGTGGCCAGCATCTGACCTTTATGTACAATATCACCTGCATCCACCAGAACTTCCTGCACGGTTCCGGTCGTCTGAAAGTTAAGGGGTATGCTTTGATAAGCTTCAATAGTTCCGCTGTAGCGTAAGGCGGTGACCACCTTTTCTTTTTTCACGGCGATGACAGTCACAGTGATGGGTTTGGTTGAAGGAAGGTTTTCCCTGGTTTCTTTGGGATTGCATCCGCTAAGCATGAATAATGCCGCCGCGGAAATGATCATTTTTTTCATATTCCAGCGTTTTCTTGTTATTTGCTGTGTTTTGCCCGTAGTCTGGTTCCTGCTTTGAACAGCAGAGATACCGGTATTCTCCCGGGGTTTGATACTGAACGATTGGTATGTTACATACTGAACGAATGGTATGTTTCGTAATAAAAAAAATTATTTTTTTAGCAGGTAATACAACTGGTTAAGTTGGCCTTTCATTGATTTTACTGCCGATCCCACTGAACTGGTCCTGATGAGGTCGCCGGCCAGCCCGATGCTTAGTGAAAAATATTGAAGGGCTACGACTTCAACGTTGATATCGCTGCGTATTTCCCCTCTGGTAATTGCATTCCTCAGAATGACCTCCACATCTTTAACAGCCTTATCAATGATCAGTGCTTTATTCTCTGCAAATCCTTCATAATGCCTGAAACAATCGGAAATCAGCGAAAGATAATTGACCGGGATAAACGTTTCCTCATTCCCAAAGATTGCTTTGAGTATCTTATGCGTATGGTCGATACACAAACGGGTATATTCCTCCATGCTGATGCTATTCACGTCGACGGTGAGGCCCGTAATGGGAAAATGCTTGTCGATCACGGCGCGGTATAGCTCTTCTTTATTCCTGAAATGATGGTAAAGTGCCCCTTTCGTAAACCCGATTGCATCGCTGATCATGCTGATGGAAACAGCCTCATAGCTGTGATTCAGGAAAAGCCTGTATGCCTCGTCTATGATGTACTCCCTTGTATCTTTCATAAGAACATACTGAACGTTCAGGACGCAAAAGTAAATATTTTTTTATTATCTGCATCATTTTTTAATTTTTTAAATTTGTTTGATTTTGAATTTGGACCTTGGAACAGGTTGGACGGGTTGGACAGGTTGGACAGGTTGGAACGATGTTCCCCCTTCTCCCTTGGGAGAAGCCTGCCTGCCGGCAGGCAGGGGGGTTAGGGGGATGAGGTACCCTGGAACAGGTTGGACAGGTTGAGAGTTAATAAGGAATTATTTGATGTATAGAGCGATTTGTATATTGATTATCCTGGGCTTTCCGGCTATGTTTGGATATGCACAGGGACCCATCCTGGAAAATTATATCCATGAAGGTTTTACCAATAATCTGGCACTGAAACAAAAACAGTTGAATTATAACCAAAGCCTCCAGGCATTGGACCAGGCCAAAGCCCTTTTTTTTCCCGACATCGGATTCTCGGCCAGGTTTACGGTCGCCGACGGGGGGCGTACCATCGACTTCCCGGTGGGAGATCTGCTTAACCCGGTCTATTCCACCCTGAACCAGCTAACCCATTCCCAACAGTTTCCCCAGGTTGAAAACCAGCAGATTTATTTCATCCGGCCCACCGAACAGGAAACCAAGCTTTCACTCAAACAGCCCCTTTTCCGAAGCGATATCTTTTTTAATTACAGGATTCGGAAAAATCTTTCTGAAGCTGCTTTTATCGATGTGGAAATCTATAAACGGGAATTGGTCAAGGAGATTAAAACGGCTTACTTTAACTATCTGAAAACCGTCAAAGCGCTCAGATTGTTTGACCAAACGCTGGAAGTGGTCAGTGAAAATGTACGGGTCAATGAAAGCCTTTTTACCAATGACAAGGTTACCCTGGATGTAGTCTACCGCTCCCGTGCAGAACGCAGTAAAGTCGAACGGCAATTAGCCGAAGCCCGTGATTTTCACGAACGTGCAAAAAGCTATTTCAATTTTTTATTGAATAAACCACTGAAATCTGAGATTTTTATTGTTGATGACAGCGCATTGCAAATCAGGGAACAGATCGGGGAAGCGCAGGCCCTTACCCTGGCCCTGTACAACCGGGAAGAACTTAGCCGGATAAGCAAGTACCAAAGCGCTTCGGAAAATAATCTAAAACGCTATAAATTTAATAAGGCGCCTACACTTGGCCTGGGAGTTGACTATGGGATCCAGGGCGAAAATTATAGTTTAGGACCCGGTTCCGACTTCCTTTTTGCCTCGGTGGTAATGCAGTGGAATATTTTCAGGGGTTTTGAAAATCGTTCAAAAATCAGGGAAGCGGCTATCAACCAGGATATTCTGGAAGAGCAGTACCGGGAAGTCGAAAACCAGATCAGCCTGCAGGTAACCGATGCCTGGTACGGAGAGGTCACGGCACGGGAAACCGTGACAGCATCTGTAGCTGAAAATGAAAGCGCTTCCAAAGCTTTCAACCTGATCAGTAAACGATACTACCAGGGTCAATCCAGCCTGCTCGAATTCATCGATGCCCGCACCGATATGACCAGTGCGGGATTGAGCCTGATCATTGCCCGGTATGATTATGAAATCAGCCTTGCCGAACTGGAAAGAACATTGGCGACCTATCCGCTTGAATAATGCTTGTCTCGTGCTGCCCCCCGTCAGGGAGGCTTCCACGGAGGGCACAAACATCAATCTATGAAAAAAACGCTATTGATCTATTGCACCTTTTTTCTTTGGAGTTGTAACCAACAGGAAAAACCCGCTCAACAGGAAAAGGTGCACCATGTTACAATAACAATGGCTTCGATGCAGGGGATCGCTGAACCGATCCACACTTCCGGGAAACTCTCCTCTAAAACAGAGGTGAAACTCAGTTTTAAAACCGGTGGAATCATCGATCGGATATCCGTCAATGAAGGCCAATCCATAAAGCGGGGCGCCCTTCTGGCGAAGTTGAACCTGTCCGAAATAGAGGCAAAGAACCAACAGGCAGTGCAGGCTTATGAAAAAGCGGTGAGGGATTATCAGCGCGTGAATAACCTGTACCTCGACAGTGTGGCAACGCTGGAACATTTGCAGGATGCGCGGACTGCGATGGAAATGGCCGGGAAAAATGTCGAGATTGCCCGGTTTAACCTGAAGTACTCCACCATTGAAGCGCCTGTCAACGGAAAAGTACTGCTAAAGTTGGCAGAAGAAAACGAGATTGTCAGCGCAGGGCAGCCGGTGTTTTTATTTGGATCTACCGACGATGACTGGGTTGTACAGGTAAACCTCACCGACCGTGACATTGTTCAGGTACATTCCGGCGATCCGGCCAGGGTCGTTTTTGATGCCTATCCGGATGTGGTTTTTCCTGCTCATGTCACTCAAATCGGTAAAGCGGCCGATGCTTATACTGGGACCTATGAAGTAGAGCTCACGGTGGTTCCGGGCGCCTTCGAACTGGCATCAGGATTTATGGCCAAAGCCGATATCTTTCCTCCCCGGTGCGATAGCTGCCTGCTCCTCCCGGTCGATGTTCTGACCGGCGCTGAAGGGTACCAGGGAACCTTGTTTGTTGTGGAAGGATCGGTTGCCCGGTTACGCAAAGTGACCATCCGGCGGATTGCTGGAAACATTTGCATCACCCAGGGACTGGAGCCGGGAGAAAAGGTTGTTGTGGACGGAGCGCCCTATTTAAACGATGGCGAAAAAGTCCATATCACAGATACCATTTATATATTCCCGGTCAGTGAAACTGCCGGTAAATAAATCCCGTTATCGAATCAATGCAGTATGAAACTCC
The DNA here is from genome assembly GCA_020718225.1 of Draconibacterium orientale. GTDB lineage: Bacteria > Bacteroidota > Bacteroidia > Bacteroidales > FEN-979 > CAIVAT01. The sequence goes on from DYSO01000036.1 coordinate 16,834, forward strand.
CCAGACTTGCCATCGATAATTATCAGTTTGTCATCCTGATCTTTATCCTGCTGGTTGTTGTCGGCATCAACTCCTTCATCTCCATGCCCAGGACTGAGGATCCGCCGGTAAATATTCCCGGGGCATCGGTTGTTGTTATTTACCCCGGGGCTTCTCCTGTTGATCTCGAAGAACTGGTGGTTACCCCCATTGAGGATGCGGTTAATGAGATCGATGATATTAAACGCATTCAAACAACCATTCGCGACGGCTTGGCTTATTTTTCTGTTGAATTTTATTTCGGGACCAATGCAAAGGAAAAATACGATGAAGTAGTCGAAAAAGTCAATGGTATCAGGACCAGGCTTCCCGAAGGGATCATGGATATCAGCTTTATGGAATGGACCACAACCGATGTTGTTATCCTGCAATTGGCGCTGATTTCCGAAAAAGCATCATTCCGTGAGATGGAACATGCCGCAGAACGTCTGAAAATAAGGCTTCAGAAAGTCGAAGGGGTGAAGGAGGTCGATATCCGCGCATTTCCGGAAGAAGAAATCCGGGTTTCACTTGATTTTCAGAAGATGGCCAACATGAATGTATCGCTCGATCAGGTCGAAAAATCCATTCAAAGCAACAATGCAAACATCCCCGGGGGCAGCATGAAACTTTCCGGTAAAACATTCAGTATCCAAACCAGCGGGACGTATGAAACCATTGAAGAACTGGGTAATACAGTCGTTCATTCCTGGAACGGGAGGCTGGTACGTTTGCATGATATTGCAACCATCCGGTTTGATTATGAAGACCAGCGTTATCGGGCCCGAATCTTCCATGAGAGATGTATCTTTCTGGCAGTTAAACAAAAAGCAGAACACAACATTTTTAATATCAGACATGGGCTGGAAACCGAAATGGAACAATTCAGGGGGAGTCTCCCCAAAGATATGCGGTTATTCCCTGTTTTTGACCAGTCGGTCTGGGTTGACCAGCGCATCAGCAATTTCCTGATGAACCTGTTGCAGGGTATTATTCTGGTAGGAATTTTTATTTTTCTGGCTTTGGGTTTCCGCTCATCTTTGGTCGTCATCCTGGTCATCCCCCTTTCCATCATTATTGGAATTTTTCTGGTTGATAAAATGGGATTTGGGTTGCAGCAGATTTCCATAGCCGGGTTGGTTGTCGCATTGGGGATGCTGGTCGACAACTCAATCGTTATCGTACAGAACATCAATCGATTCAGAGCGCTGGGCTACACCCCGCGGGATGCATCCATTGCTGCCACTTCCGAAATTGGCTGGCCGGTGGTCAGCTCTACTGTGACGACGGTACTTGCGTTTATTCCGATCATCATGATGCCGGAAGCTTCCGGCGAATTTATCAAAAGCCTTCCGGTTGTCATTATTGCCACGCTGACAGTATCGCTTCTTGTGGCATTGACCCTGACGCCATTGATAACAAGTAAACTTTTCAAACCCTGGGACCAAAATAATCCGGGGAAGGAGACTACCTTTTTTGAAAAAAAGATCAAACTTATTATTGAAGGCCCATATAGAAAGACCCTCCGTTATGCCATACATCATAAATTAGTGACCCTCTCCCTGGCAATGGCTGGTTTTCTGTTTTCGTTGTATATGTTCCAGTTTGTTGGCATTTCGTTTTTCCCTAAGGCTGAGAAACCGCAGTTTTTAATTCAGGTCAACCTGCCCGATGGGACCAACCTGGATAAAACCAGCGCCATTTCCAGGGAAGTGGAATTGGTGTTAGACACCATCCCATCAGTGAAATATTATATCACCAACATCGGACACGGAAATCCACGGATTTACTACAATGTTTTCGAAAAAAACGATGCAACCAATTTTGCGGAGATTTTTGTCCAGCTCGAAACCTATGAACCCAAATCTATTGATGCGCTTATATCAAGCCTCAGGGATCATTTTTCGGTTTTTCCGGGAGCAAAGATCAATGTCAGAGAATTTGAACAGGGCCATCCCATCGAAGCTCCGGTGATGGTTTATATAACGGGCGAGAACCTGGATGTGCTGGAGAGAATTTCAGGCGATGTGGAGGAAATGATCCTGGCCAGACCCGGAGTTATCAATGTGGAAAATGAATTATCGCGGAAACAGTTGGATATCCGGGTTAAGATCAATAAGGAAAAAGCAGGAATGTATGGAGTTCCTGTCATTGAGATCGATAAAACAGTGCGTACCGCTGTCCATGGTCTATCCATCAGCAAATACAGGGATGATGAAGGAAAAGAGTATAATATTGTTCTGAGGATGCCTGCCGGCGAGTCAATAACCGAGGACGACTTCGACCGGATTTTTGTCCATTCGCTGACCGGCAGGATGATACCGCTGAAGCAATTAGCATCTTTTGAATTCACCCAATCGCCAAGCATGATCCAACGGTTCGATCTGGAGCGTACTGCCCTGGTCAAAGCCGACCTGACGAAAGGCGCCAACCTCGATGAGATTATGAAACCTGTCATTGCCCAACTGATAAAATATCCTTTTCCGAATGGGTATCATTATATCATCAGTGGGGAACTGGAAAGTCGCAGCGAATCCTTCGGTGGGATGCAGATTGCAATCCTTATTGCCATACTTGCCATTTTTGCAGTATTGGTACTTCAATTCCATTCATTCCTTCAGCCCCTGATCATTTACGCAGCTGTCCCATTTGCCGTGATCGGGATGATCTGGGCATTGCTCCTCACCGGAAACACCTTTTCCTTTTCAGCTTTCATCGGGCTGATCAGCCTGGTGGGTATCGTCGTTAACAACTCCATCATCCTGGTTGATTATACAAATAAATTAATGGAACAGGGGATGTCGTTGCAGGAGGCCATTATGGTTTCTGGTGAAACCAGGTTTATACCCATAATCCTTACCAGTCTGACCACCATTGGCGGGTTACTCCCACTCACCCTGAGCGGCAGTACTTTGTGGGCGCCCCTGGGATGGACCCTCATCGGCGGGTTGTTTTCCTCCACCTTCCTTACCCTGATTATCGTACCCGTTCTGTTTGGAGCATTTACAAGAACTAACCGGAATAAAATAACCAGATAAAGGGGAGGAATTTTTTTTTCTTTCACTAAAAATATATCTTTGCAGGTAAATACTTTGATATTTGCTCCCTTTTGTTCATTTCTATCCATGGGAAAGTCATATAATGAATTGAAAATCAATATCAAAACAAGAATTTTAATCCATCATTTTTAATCTGTTACACCCTGTTATGAACCATTGGAAAAACAGAATAATCCTCTTTCTGATCCTGGAATTTTTCTGGATTGTATGGAACAACTCCCTGGATTTCAGGATATGGCTTTATGGTCTGATCATCGTGATCCCCGTTGCATTTTTATTCAGTAAAGGAACCTATATATTTGAAGGTGTAAAACTCACGCCAAAGGGATTTTACTATTCTTTTAAGTATGTTGTTGTATTTATAGTTGCCTTGATAAAAAGCAACATTGATGTCATCTCCAGGGTTTTACACCCAAAACTTCCTGTCAGGCCAGGCATCGTCAGGGTTGAAACCCGGTTGAAGAGCCCCATGGCACGCCTGATCCTTGCCAACTCCATCACACTGACACCAGGGACTTTTGTAGTCGATATCAAGGAAAATATCATTTACGTCCATTGGATTGATGTGTGTTGTGAGGGTGATCCTCAGAAGCTGACCCAGGATGTTGCCGGAACTTTTGAAAAAATTTTAATGAATATATATGAGTGAAATTGTCATTACCTTGCTTTATATTGCCGGGAGCATCATGTTGCTTGCCTTTATCCTGACCTTCGTCAGATTTATGATCGGCCCGACCCTGATTGACCGCACGATTGCCTTTGATGTTCTTACCGTGGGTTCCTTAGGCCTCATGGGGCTGATTGCAGTTCTTGAAAACCGACAGATCTACCTGGATGTAAACATTATTTACGGGTTGCTCAGTTTTGTAGCGGTAGTCGTAGTCGGGAAATATTTAAGAAAATCATTATAACCATGGAATACATACAAATTGGAGGCGCCCTAATGGTCATCCTGGGAGCCATGATCCTGCTCATTGCCGCCATTGGGCTGTTGCGCATGCCCGATTCCTACCTCAGGGTGCAGGTTGGGACTAAGGCTTCAACTGCGGGAGTTGCCTTAATCATGCTGGGACTGGCGCTGATCGTCCCATCCTGGTTCGGAAAACTTTTTATCATTCTGGTCTTTGTGATGATGACCAATCCAGTCTCTTCGAATGTGCTGATGCGTGCTGCCCACAGAAACGGACATCCGATGTCGCCTAAAACTGTTGTTGATCATCTGGCCGAAGACGAAAAAACAAAATAGCAATGGAAACTTTTGAACTGATAACCCTGATTATCCTGGCTGTGGTAATGATCATTTCGGCAGTGATGGCCGTGCTTTCAAAGGAGATGCCCCTGGCCATCCTGGCGAGTGGAGCGATCAGTCTGCTGGCATCGATCTTTTTTCTGGTTCTGGCATCTCCCGATGTTGCAATGACAGAGGCAGCCATCGGGGCAGGACTTACCACCTTCCTGTTTTTTATCATCCTCCGGAAAACCGATCAAAATAAAACTGAAAATGAAAAATAGTATTGCCATTTTGTTGGTATTGGCCTTTGGATTTTTTCTGGTTCATATACTTCAACTCTATCATACTCAGGAAACGCTGAATAAAACAGCCACCTATTACAATACCAATACCCCGGCCGAAGTGGGCGCTGCGAATGTGGTAACGGCAATCGTAGTGACCTATCGCGGACTCGACACTCTGGGAGAGGTTACGGTGCTCTTTCTCACTGCCATGATACTGGGTTATATTTTAAGGCAGGGAGGGAAAGAAAAGGTAACAAAGAACAATACATCTGAGATCCTTATCACGGCAGCCAATGTGCTTATCCCGGGAAGTATCGTACTGGGCGTTTATGTGTTTATCAACGGACATCTTACCCCGGGTGGAGGATTTCAGGGCGGGGCCATCATCGGCACAGCCATTACCCTGATGATCCTGGCCAATCCGATGCGGACGATCAGGGAAGGATTGCTCCATATGGTAGAGTCAATATCCGGCTTTTTCTATGTTCTTATCGGCCTGGCCGGCCTTCTCTTTGCAGGAGGGTTCCTCGACAACCGGATCCTGCCATTGGGAACACTTGGCGATCTGTTTAGCGCCGGAGCGATTCCATTGATATACAGTCTTATAGGACTGAAGGTGGGCACCGAGATATCTTCCATCATTGCCAACATCAACGAAACAGGAAATAATACCGTTAAATTATGACTCTTACCATTGATAAAGTTGCCCTTGTTCTGGGGATGATCCTGATGCTGATTGGTCTTTGGGGAGGATTTACCAGGACCAACCTGCTGAAAATCATCTTATCGTTCAGCATTTTCGATACCGGCCTGAATATTTTGATTGTTGCCTTGGGTTATCTCCCCGGAAGAACAGCCCCGATTATTGATGGAAATGTTGTTACTGCCGAAAATCTTGCAGTCAAGGCCATCGATCCGGTCCCTCAGGCATTGGTGCTAACGGCCATTGTCATCGGGTTTGGCGTAACAGCCCTCATGCTGGCTTATGCACTGAAGATGAACCAACACAGAAAATCACTTGATATTAACCATTATACCGATTTGAAATGGTAAGTCCGTTTTATATCCTTATGGCAGGATTGGGATTGGGATTCCTGCTGGGTCTGGCTAATAAAAAGCAGGCAGCGCTTTCGAACCTGCTGGCACTATTGGCCATGGTCTTCTTTACAGCAGTTTCGGCGCACTGGATTTATGGTTTTTATTCAGGTACCTTTCAACCATCAAATATTTTTTCAGCCGGTTTTAAACCTCCTTATTCCATTAGTCTTTTTGTGGGTATGCATGAAGCCATCCTTTCCCTGATGGTCAATGTTTTAGGGTTCTTTTCAGTAATATATCTTCGCCCATTACTCTTGCGTGAAGCCAGGCCTCTCGGCGCTGTTCTCATTGTGTTGATCATGGGACTGAATATGATCATTTTCACCCGCGACCTCTTCAACATCTTCGTTTTTCTTGAAATTACCGCTATTTCTGTTTCCGGCCTTATTTTGTTGGATGATAACCAACGGGCTTATTCCGCAGGCTTCAAGTACCTGCTCGCTTCGTCGCTCATTTCTGCATTTTACCTGATGGGAGCAGTTTTTGCTTATTATGGGACCGGTAGCCTATTCCTGGATGATTTGCTTGGAATGAAGCCCGATTTAAGTCCGATGGCCGTCATTTCGGTATTCCTGATGGTCATTGCCGTTATTATAGAACTGAAACCTTTCCCGGCCAATGGATGGGCATTGGATGTTTATCAGGCGGCACACCCGGGCATCGGGGCAATTGTATCGGGAGCCGTAGCGACCGCCATGCTCTTTTTGCTTAGTAAGCTACTGGGTATGGGATCGGATAAACTTTACATGCTGACCGCCATGGTTGGTGCATTTACCTTTCTGTTCTCAAACTGGATGGGGTTACAACAGAAGGAACCCAACCGTCTGCTGGGTTATTCTTCCATTGGCCAGGTTGGACTGGTGATTACCATTATAGGATTAAGGCCTTTACTGGGGGATCAGGCGCTGATTCTGGGTTTTGGTGTTTTGCTTACCCATTTTCTTGCAAAAGCCGGATTGTTCTGGCTCTCAGGGATGATCCATGGTAAAACGCTTGAATCATGGACTGTCATACGCAACAAACCCATCCTGCTGGCGCTGTTCGGCACCTTTATCTTTGCACTCTCCGCTTTTCCCCCCTTTCCCTCTTTTTTCGCCAAATGGGAACTGATTACCGGTTTGGCTGATAACGGGAGTTACTTTCTGATGGGAATGATCCTGTTCGGATCTCTGTTTGAGGTGATTTACCTTTTCCGTTGGTTTGGGATCGTCACGAAATCAGAAATGACGAAAGAATCTTCAGAATTTAAAATGCAACCGGAAAAACTGGCAGGACCCG
>DYSO01000178.1 GCA_020718225.1 Draconibacterium orientale
TTTGAATTTTATTTGTTATTTGTATTTTGAGATTTGTTATTTGTTTGGTTGTGGCTTGACCACGTTAGGTATAAAATTAATTTGCCATGGATGATCCCAAAAAAAGAAAGAGAAGAAAAATCTGGAAAATCATCATCGGTATAGCGGTGTTTTTTTTGCTGGTAATGGTTACCCTTTTGGGAGTCGGTTATTTTTACTATGGAAAAATTATCAAGGCATTTCTGATTGAAACCGTTCACCGGGAAAGCAATGGGATATACCATGCCGAGATTGGGAAACTTTACCTAAACGTCATCACCGGGGCCCTGACCGTGACCGATATGGCGTTGATACCCGACACGGCATTGTATCGCCGGAAATATGGCAGCGACAGCTTATCCCCCATGCTTTTTCAGTTGAAGATGAACCTGTTCAGGGTGGTTGACTTCCGGATTCTGGATGCCATCCAAAACCGCAGGATAAAGGTTTCGAAAATACGGTTCTTTTCACCGGAAGTAACCGTTTACCGGATGATGCCATCCATTAAAGCAAAGGAAGACCGACCGGAGCACAAACTGATGTCCATTCCCCTTCCCAAAGGGTGGAATGCCATTTCGATCGAAAAGATCGAACTGCATAATGGCAAACTTGATTATTTCGATCTTTCGGGTACATCCCCCATCCATTTCGCCATCCCCGGCTGCGCTATTCTCATTCAGGATCTCCTCGTCGATGCAGCCTATCAGGGAGAAAATCAACTTTTCAATGCTAAAGATATCCAAATTCATCTGACGGGACTGTCCGATACAACCCGGGACGGACTTAACGTAATCTCCTTAGGGGAGATCTACCTGTCGACCGGGTTGAAGTATATAACCATCCGTGATTTTCGGCTGACGCCCCAATTCAACCGCAATGACTATACCCGAAAAGTGGGTTATCAAACCGACCGGATGGAAGTTTTTATCAGCCGGATTGCACTTATGCGGCCCGACCTCAGGGAGTTTATCCTGACAAGCAATATTCAAGCCGGTCGGTTGGAGGTGGATAGCCTTGTATTCGATGCTTACCGGGATAAAAGGGTGCCCCGGAAACCCGGTTTCAGACCGCCGATGCCACAGGATGGTGTCCGGAGATTAAAAACCCGCCTGCAGATCGATACCGTTTTGTTACGGGGTGGAAAAGCAACCTATTCCGAGCAGGTCGGCCAGGTCCCGGGGAGCCTTTTTTTCAACAATTTGAACGCTTCTTTCACGGGACTTACCAACGACAGTCTCCTGCTTGCGGCCGGACTGATTTCGGAATTGCATGGCACCGCCTATCTTATGGGGAAAGGCAAACTCGAGGCTACCATCCGTTTTAAATTCGGGGCGCCAAACAACGCTTTTACTTTTTCGGCACAACTGGGCCCCATGGAACTTCGGGAAGTCAATCCGATGCTGACCAAACTGCTTCCGGCTGAAATACGCAGCGGAAAAATAAAACAACTCCTGGTCCCGATGGTTTTTGCCAATGACGATGTAGCGACAGGACAACTCCTTTTTTACTATAATGACCTGAACATAGCCATGACCACCCCCAGGAAAAGCACATGGAACTCAATCAAGAAAGGAGTGGTCAACTTTGTGGCCAACAACCTGGTTGTCAATAGCAACAATCCGACAAAAGCGGGAAAGATGAATACCGGTATCATCCATTTTCACCGTGATAAAGATAAGGGGATCATCAATTTTCTTTGGAAAAGCGCCCTGAGCGGCATAAAATCTACCGTCGGGTTCAACACAAAGGAACAAAAAAACATTAAGAAAAGGGAGAAAAAGTGGCATTAACCGATCCTGCGGGTTAAAGGTAAGATGGTTGAATCCCGGAATATTCAATGCGAATCAAGGGTTAAATCAAAATGAAACGAATGCGGTATACGAGTTTGATGGCCGGTTTCCTGTTGCTTGGCCAGACGGTGTTGATGGCCCGGCAACCAGGCGACCGTTTGCAAAATGATCTGAACGGGTTTCTTGACAAGTGGCACCCCGATGCCACAGCCGGCAACCTGCAATCGGGTTTTGATTCAGCGTTATTCCTCATGGGTATCTTCGATCAATACGGATTAACCGGCACCATGCTAATTTTTAACCCCGATAAAAACCTGTTATCCGGCTACAACCCTGGCAGGTGGGACAGCGGTTATCTGCCAGCCTCCACGTTTAAGGTTGCCAATTTGCTCATCGGGTTGGAAACCGGCGTTGTTGATACCAACTATATTTTCAAGTGGGACGGGAAGAAACGCAGTCTCCCCCAATGGGAAAAAGAGCTCACCCTACAGGAGGCTTTCCGCGTCTCCTGCGTTCCGTGCTTCCAGGAAATGGCCCGCATGATCGGGCCGGATAGGATGATTTTATACCTGGAAAAAATGGGCTATCCCGGCATGGATATTCATCCCGACAACATCGACCTGTTTTGGCTGGAGGGAAATTCACGCATTACACCCCGGCAGCAGGTCGGATTTCTGCAGCGTCTTTACGAGGAGAAGCTTCCCCTGAAAACATCGGTGATGCAGGAGGTGAAAGCCATTCTGGTGAATGAAACCACACCAGGGTACACCCTGAGCGGCAAAACCGGGTGGGCCATCCGCAACGGGAACAATTACGGATGGTTCGTTGGATGGGTGGAGACGAAAGGAAAAGTATATTTCATCGCAACCCTTGTTGAACCGAAAAACCAGGAAAAAGTCGAAGATTTTACCATGGCCAGAAAGAGTATCACGATGGAGGTGCTAAAATGGCTGGAGATTCTGGAATAAACAATCAACACCGTAGAAAAAAGGAGGTTGAAAGGGAAAAAAGGTTGCGGTTTAGTTCACCGACACGAAGGTGCGCCGGATGCCTTTCAGAAATTCGGCTTTGGGATATCCCATAATCAGAAAAATTCCCTCGCGGCTTTTACAACGAATGCCGTGCTTTTCCCTGAATTTTTTCGCTGCTCTGCCATTTTGGATGAATGGGTGGACAGCGCCCAACATACAGGTTCCCAACCCAAGCGATTCTGCTGCAATCATGGCATAGGTGGCTGCTATCAGCGGATCGCCGGGATCGGAATAGGGGGATCCATAAAAATAGAGGGCCACCGGGGCATCATAGTTCACAACGTTCTCCCCACGCTTCATCTCACTCAGATATTTATCGATGAGTGGCCGCATGAAATTCCGGAACAGTTCATCGGTCTCTTTCCCCCAAAAGGGTTTCATCAATGCAAGAAACCACCGGGAAGAGATCCATTTTATTTTTTCAAGATAGCGACAAAAATCTTCGGCGAAAGCACGAACTTTTTCTTTCGAGTCGAATACTTTAACGCTGACATCGGAAGGGGGCAACCCCATGGGAGCCGTTTTTGCCGCCTCTAATACCTTATCGATCAAAGACGGCTCAACCGCCAGGTTTTTATATTTCCGGATGCTCCTCCGGCGATAAAGCAACCCCATCAATGCCTCGTAGGAAGCGCTGATCTCCTTTGACTGTAAAGGGAAAAGATCACCGGGCGATAAAAAACGTCCATGAACTTCAATGGCGTCTTCGGGACAAACTGCCATGCACTGGCCACAGCCAATACATTCAAAGATGCCATGACCGGAAGGGCGACATATGCCGTCGGCCAGTTCAAGGCTTAAATCGCTGCACACGGCAACACATTTTCCACAGCCGGCGCACCTTGCAGCATCTACTGTTATGACTCCTGGTTCTTTTGTACGGGATGTTGGTATGGCCATAGTAATAATCCTTTAAATGTTGATTAAGAATGATTTTTTTAACATAATCTATTCCTGTTCTGTAGGCCGGGTTTTTAAAGTTGATGAATCCCTTTCAGCGTTTTTTCCACCTTCTCGAGCATGGCATCGGTGAAATCGAGATGTGTTACAAACCGTATCTGTTGGGGACCCAGCGAAAGCGCATGAATATCATGGTCCTTCAGCTTACTTAAAAACGCTTTCCCGGGAAGCTGGTTTGTAAGTGTAAAAATGACGATGTTTGTCTGAACAGGAAGTACTGTATCCACATATGAAAGGGAGGACAACAGATCCCCGAGATACCGGGCTCGGCTATGATCCTCTTTCAGTCGTTGAATATTATGGTCAAGGGCAAAAATACCGGCTGCTGCCAGATAGCCAGCCTGGCGCATGGCTCCTCCAAAAGTTTTTCTTACCCTGCGGGCCCGTTTGATGAAGAGGGCACCGCCCAGGAGCAGCGATCCGATGGGGGCCCCCAACCCTTTTGAAAGACAGATGGATACCGAATCGAACAACTGGGCGCAAACCCGGGGATCATCTCCGGTTGCCATGACCGCATTAAAAAGTCTGGCCCCATCGAGATGATATTTGAGGTTGTATTTTTTGCAAACAGCTGCGATCTCCATCAGGGTCTGGTAAGAATAGCATGCGCCGCCCCCTTTGTTCATGGAATTTTCCACCTCCACCAGGGTTGTCACCGGGCGGTGAATGTTCTCTTCAGGATTGATGTGAATTTCAACATCGGCTGCAGAGATCAGTCCACGCTCCCCCTCCAGCAGGCATACCGATGCCCCCGAATTTTTCATGATGGCGCCCCCTTCGTAATAATAGATGTGGGCATGTTTATGACAGATCACCTCATCGCCCGGGCGTGTATGGACATTAATGGCAATCTGGTTGGCCATGGTACCGGAGGGGCAAAAGAGGGCTGATTCTTTCCCTAATAACAGGGCCGCTTTCTCTTCCAATTCATTCACCGTTGGGTCATCACCGAAAACATCATCACCGACCCGGGCCGCATACATGGCATCGAGCATCTCCTTCGACGGGCGGGTCACCGTATCACTCCGTAAATCTATCATGTAAAAACTTTTGAAAAATAATTTCAAATATCTGATTTCAGCTTCTTTTTCAAATCGAGAATCTCTTTTTTTAGCTCTACCATCCGCAGTTCCCGGTCAACCATGTGGGAGTTAAGCAGTTCAATGCGTGACATTTCTCTTTTCCGCTCTTCTTCTGCCTTTTTACGCCCGGTAATGTCCAACGCAGCTGTGAGCAGATGTTTCCTGCCATGCCATTCGATGATCTGCGCCTGGAAAATACAGTTGAGTACCTGCTGATCTTTGGTCTTTATCTCCAATTCCAATCCGGCGATCTGGCCCGCTTCATTTAAAAAGTCAATAAGTTTCTTCCGGGCAGCCGCATCGAAAATATTGAGTTCAACCGAAGTTCGTCCGATAACTTCGTCGCGGTCGTAACCCGTTGTATTCAGAAATTCCTGGTTCACATCAATAAAAGTCCCATTCTCAATCAGAGAGATGGCCATAAGAATGGGTGCGACCTGAAATATCTTTGAAAACTTCTGTTCGCTTTCACGAAGCTCTTTAAGAATTACCTTCCATTCGCTCAATGCCTTTGCCAATTGAATATTTTTATGGCCCAGGGAGGATATGAGTATTGTTATATCGGTATAAAAATGCATTACCGTATGGATCATCTCCCGGTTCCAGCGGGGTACATGGGACAATGCTTCCAGATAATCCTTTTCATCGAACCCATATTTTCGGGCCTGCTCCCTGAAAAGATCCAGGTCGGGCTGTTCATCCTCAAACAAAAACTGGCCTAAAAACAGGTTGCCTATGTGTTTTTTTCCGATGATAATGGGGGTGGCAATATCCCACATATGATTTTTGCATTTAT
>DYSO01000179.1 GCA_020718225.1 Draconibacterium orientale
ATTGTCACAGATGAAATTTATTACCTTTATATGCTGCCCGGAAGAGACGGCAATATTCCTTTGACCCGGTGAATACAATAACGACGATAACAAAATAATGGATACACGGAAACCGAAATTGTTGATTTTTATCATTGCCTTCAATGCTGAAAAGACCATTGAAAAATCGTTGCAATCGGTTAAGGAGGAGCTTTTTCAGAAATACAATATTGAAATTCTGATCATCAATGATGCCTCGACCGACCATACTTTTGAAACCATGAAAGTATTGGCGGCCAATCATCCCGACCTTCCCATAAAACTGTTGCACAACCCGGTCAGTGTAGGTTACGGAGGCAATCAAAAACTGGGTTTTCATTATTCCATCATTCATCGGTTTGATTATATCTTGTTGTTGCACTCCGAATGCAACTATCCGTTAAGCATCATTGACGGGCTCCTGGCCCCATTGAGGGAATCTCGGGCCGATTTTGTGCTGGGTTCCCGGAACCTCGCGAAGAAAAAGAACAGGAGGGGTATCCCCATTTATAAATCCATGGGGAACAGCCTGTTGAAGGGATTCCAGAATTGCATGTTACATACCCGTTTGAGCGACTATCTTTCAGGATACCGGGCATTTTCCGTCAAAGCGCTGGAATCCATCCCTTTCGAGAAGAATTCCAACAGCTTTATTTTCGATACTGAAATTATCATTCAGTTTCTTCAAAGCAATTATAAAATCGCAGAAATCCCTATTCCACCTTACCACAGCCGAAGAATCAATTTTTTTCGGGGGGTTTCCTATGGGGCGGGGATCATCAGATCGGTGTTGTTGTATAAACTTCATCAATTGTACATTTTATACCAGCGCAATTTCGATATTGACGCTGAGCATATCAATTACACACCCAAACTCGGTTATCTGTCGTCGCATACGCTTGCTGAAATGCATGTTGCCCCCAACACCCATGTCATGGACCTTGGGTGCGATAAAGGGTTTATTGCAACAGCATTAAAGAAAAAAGGGTGTTATGTTGAGGGGGTGGATATGGTTATTCCGGAAAACGTACAGTTTTTTGATCGGTTTTATCCCATGGATTTAAATAACGTTGAAAAACTGGGTTCGCTGGAAAGATTCGACACGATTTTAATTCTTGATGTTATTGAACACCTCATGAACCCCGAATCATTTTTAGATCATATCCGAAGCATGTCGGGGCGAAAATTCCCGGATATTATCATCACCACCCCAAATATTGCCTTCATTACCATCCGGATCGGACTTTTATTCTCCTCATTTAATTATGGAAAACAAGGGATCCTCGACATGACCCACAAACGGTTGTTTACCTTCAGGTCGCTGAGGCGGTTATTGAGACAATCGGGATACATCATAAAAGAGACGCGCGGGATTCCTGCCCCGTTTCCAAAAGCGCTTGGAATTAACCGTTTCAGCTTATTTCTGGTATGGATTAACCGGATGCTGATTAAAATAAGCAAGTCCCTGTTCTCTTACCAAATCTTTATCAAAGTCACTCCTACCCCCCGGGTGAACGATTTGTTGGAAGACTCCATCCGGGAAGCAGAAATCAGAAATCAGAACCTGTAACGGAATCGTCCCATGTATCCACTTGTCAGTGTCGTTATCCCCTGTTTTAATGAAGAGAAATACATCCGTTCTTTGCTTGCCAATATCCTGAAACAAGATTATCCCCCTGACCGGCTCGAAGTCTTTATTGTGGATGGGATGAGTACAGACCGGACCCCCGAAATTATCGCAGAATATCATCTACAGTACCCAAATATTCAATTGATTTTGAACGAAAAACGGTTTGTCCCTTTTGCACTGAACCTTGGAATCCAAAAGTCGCGCGGTGAAGTCATCATCCGGATGGATGCCCACAGTGTTTACCCCGAAAATTACATCCGGGCGCTGGCAGACTCCCTTTTCAAACTCAAAGCCGACAATGTGGGTGGAGTCTGGCTCACGAAACCCGCTGACAATTCGATAAAAGCAAATGCCATTGCCCTGGCGCTATCTTCGTCTTTCGGGATCGGAAATTCTCTTTACCGATTGGGGGTTAACAAGATACAAAAGGTTGACACCGTTCCGTTCGGATGCTTTCACCGCTCCTTGTTCGACAGGATCGGATTTTTTGATGAGGAGTTGCTCCGCAATCAGGACGATGAGTTCAATGCGCGGATCATTGAAAACGGAGGTTCCATTTATCTGCTTCCGGACGTTGCCATCACCTATTATGCACGGCCCGATGTGTCGTCGCTGATCAGGATGTTCTTTCAATACGCTTTTTTCAAACCATTGGTGAACCGGAAATTAAAAAAACCGGCTACCCTGCGTCAATTTGTCCCCCCGGCTTTTGTCCTGTTTTTATTCTTATGCTGGTTATCGGTTTTAATCTCACCGACCCTTTTCATTGTCTATTTGTCCGGTGTCGGGCTATACCTGCTCCTCAATCTGACCGTAACATTAAAAAGCGCCATAACGAATAGAAAATGGGGCCTGATATTCTATCTGCCATGGATATTTTTTGTTCAGCACATGGCCTATGGAATTGGATATCTCAAAGGGATCATTACTTTTGTTATCATAAAAAAAACCAGGACTACAATTATCACATCACGATAATACCTATCTGACCCCATGCGACAACGCATACACCAGGGAATTTTTTTCATTTCCAGTCTGTTCCTGGCATTTTTTCTGCCTGTTTTCCCGAAATTCCTACCCCCCATCATCGCTGTTTTAACCATCAATTGGATCATCAGCGGAATATACCTGACCACAATCCCAAAGATTTTCACAGAGAAATGGAGGCTGCTTACTTTATTTTTCGCCACCTTATATTTGGTATATCTTGCCGGGATGCTATATACCACCGATTTTACCTATGGTTGGTTCGACCTCCAGGTAAAGCTGTCGCTTTTTATCTTCCCCGTGATTTTTGCCACCAGTAGCCATCCTGTTTTCAATAAAAGGCAGGTCCAATTTATTTTCGGGGCTTTTATCACCGGTTGTATTATCGGGTCGCTGATATTGCTTGGCCATTCCTTGTTGGTAAATGAGCGGTGGGGTGTTCCCGACCCGTTTTATTATACCCACCTGACCTGGTATTTTCATGCCAGCTATCTGGCCATGTACAATACTTTTGCTATTGGTATCGTACTGTACCATCTTCCGGTTATTTTCGCCCGGCAATCGGCATACAAGACGATAAGCCTCTCCCTTGTCGTTGTATATCTCCAGGCATTCATATTTCTGTTGAGTTCAAAAGCCGGGTTGATCACACTGGCCTTTACAGAAATTTTATTTGTTGTGTTATTGATTGTTAAAAAAGCGGGAATACCCCGGATTGTTTTTATTTCGGTCATTATGATAACCCTCTTTGCCCTGTTTTCCCAGCTTTTTCCATATGCTTTTGGCAGGGTGTCAAAAGCCGATGCCATGGTTGCCCGCTCTGAAACCTTACAAAAGAACCCCAACGATGGCACTGTACAACGCAAAGAAATCTGGAAAGTATCGATGGGACTGGTGGGGAAACATTTTCTTTTTGGAACAGGGACCGGCGATGTAAAGGATGTTTTGATGGAGGCATATCAGCAGCACGGTTTATATCCGGTATATCAGAAAAAACTGAATGCCCACAACCAGTATATTCAAACTTTTCTTGCACTTGGCATTCCGGGGATCGGTATGCTGTTGTTATCGCTGATGATCCCGGCTTACGGGTCATTCCGGGAAAAAAAATACCTCTATCTTTTATTTCTTCTGATTTTTGCCTTCAACATATTATTTGAATCGATGTTTGAGACCCAGGCAGGGGTAATTTTTTATGCCTTTTTCAATGTATTTCTGTTTTCGGCCCATCTTTCCCCTGCCGGTGCTGGCCCGGGGCAAGGCCGTATACTGTGACCTTGTATGTGGTAATTTGCTGTCCGGGAAAGCAGGTTTGCTTTCAGTGGCCTTTCGAGGAGGGGGCCAAACCAAAATGGCAGGCCCTGATCCGCATCTTCTTTCCTGGGAAGACGATCTCCTTTCTGACAAAAAAAATTTTTCTAACACTCACAAATATATCCAACTATTTTACTTTACCTTTACAAAAGGCAATAACTAATTCATTTTCAAAGCGTAATAGTTATGTTTATGCCATTGCAAATGCCCATCTTTGTTATTTATTGTCAACGATTTGCCTCTTTCGGGTGTAACGGAATCCCCAGGCCCATTTTTCAAAAATCCCTTCATAAAAACAACGAGAAACATTCAGGACGCTGACGTTCTGATGGTGATCAACCAAAACCCAATACCATGAAACCTCTTTTTATTATTGTGTGCATTGCTTTGAATTTGAACCTCCTGGCCCAGCAGCCATTGTTCCTGAACCAGCCAAAAGATTCAGTTGTAAGGCTTGACCCGCGTGCCCAGCAGTTCGACTTCGTTCCCGGCGAAATCCTCATCAAGTACAAGGATGAAGTACAGGTAACCAACCTGAAGGTTTCCGGGATTGTGCAAACAGGCCTGGCATCCATCGATTCAGTTTTCATTAAGCACAAAGTCAGCAATGCAGGCAGGCTTTTCCCAAAGGAACAACGGTTGCAAAGTAAAACCATGCTCCGGAGTTTCAACGGACAGGAATTCGAACAGCCCAGCCTGCACAACATCTATAAGTTAACCCTGCCCCAGGGGGCCGATATGTTTCAGGCCATTGAAGAGCTCAAAAAAGATTCCAACGTCGTTTACGCCGAACCAAATTACATCCTCTCCATTACCAACGACAAGCCCGTTTCTCAACCCATGACTGAATCCGGGCTCAAAGAACGGTCAAATTTTAACTGTCCCTTTTCTATTCCATTTGATCCGGCATCAAGCATCCAATACCCGGTACCAGCTAACCCGCCGGGTCTAAAATCAACGCCCAACGATCCCTTATATCCTCAGCAATGGTACATCCCGGCCGTCCATGCCGATGAAGTGTGGGATACCGTAAATGGCAAAGATTCTACCCAGGTGATCTGTATCCTCGACACCGGGGTGGATTGGCTTCATCCTGACTTACAAAATAAAATCTGGTCAAATCCCCTGGAAATCCCTGGTAACGGGATTGACGACGACGGCAATGGTTTTGTGGATGATGTGCGGGGTTGGGACTGGATCAACCACGACAACAACCCCACCGACGACAACAGTCACGGCACCCATGTAGCCGGGATTGCCGCGGCCGAAGCGAACAATAGCATTGGGATAAGTGGCGTCAGCCATGGGGCAAAGGTCATGCCTTTGAAAGTTTTCCAAAGTTCAGGGCGTGGCGATGCAGCGACCATTACACAAGGGGTTATCTATGCAAAGAACCATGGGGCCACGGTGATCAACATGAGTTTTGGGAGTTATGCCCAATCCATGACCATGGAAGATGCTTTGGCAAATGCTTATTCAACATGTGTTTTGGTTGCGGCTGCTGGGAATGATAATCTATTTATTGGACCAGGACTTGATTGTCATAATCAATATGGGATAGCATTTTTCCCGGCTGCATTTTCTTTTGTTTTAGGGACTCAAGTGCCGGCATCCTGTGGTTCCGGTTTTTCAAACTATGATGACAGCCCTGTCTATAGCGATTATCCAGATTGTAACTATTCACCCCCCTGTTTTTATAAATTCAGGGGTTATTAACAATTTCGG
>DYSO01000037.1 GCA_020718225.1 Draconibacterium orientale
CCGTAGACGCCATCCGCAAAGTAGCCGACCGGCATAACCTTTCCCTGGTTGAACTGACCGAACCTTTCCGCTGGTCGGAGGATTTCGGACAATTTACCAAACTATATCCGGGAGCCATGTTTGGACTCGGCGCAGGAGAAAACCACTCTGACCTGCATACCAGATACTACGATTTTCCGGATGAAATCCTGGAGACCGGTATCAAAATGTTTTTTGGAATTATCCAGGATTTATCGAATGATTAAAACCCTCTGCATTTTTTGTGGCTCAAGTATGGGCAATCGTCCGGTTTACGCTTCACAGGCAACATGGGTCGCCAAGGCGCTGTTTGAAAAAAACATCACCCTGGTTTATGGCGGTGCCAATGTGGGTTTAATGCAAATCCTGGCCGATACATTGCTGCAATCCGGTGGAAAAGTTATTGGCGTTATGCCGAAATCGCTGGTAGAAAAGGAAGTCGCCCACACCCGGCTGACCAAATTGCACATCGTGGGAGATATGCAGGAACGAAAAGCGCTGATGACCAGTCTTTCAGACGCTTTTATCGCACTTCCCGGAGCTTACGGCACCCTGGATGAACTTTTCGAAGTACTGACCTGGAACCAACTTGGAATAATCCATAAACCCATCGGTTTATTGAATGTTGACAATTTCTTTTCACCGCTGGTCCATATGCTCGATACAGCGGTCAAAGAACATTTTCTGCGGGTCGAACACCGGAACATCCTGCAGGTTGATGAAAATATCCATGCTTTATTACAGAAACTTGAAGATTTTAAACCGGTTACTGCTGAAAAATGGATAGAGCGGCTGAAAGCGGGAAGCATTTGAAGAATTGTGAATCATGAACATATTGTGTTTTTCATCATGCTGATCATAGGAATTACGGGAACACTTGGGGCCGGGAAGGGAACCGTGGTTGAATACCTGGTGGATGAAAAAGGTTTTCACCACTATTCTGTCAGGGCCTATCTCTTAACGATCATCCGGCAGCGGGGAATGGCCGAAAACCGGGACAGCATGTTCAACATTGCCAATGAACTCCGTTCTCAGAATGGCCCTTCCTATGTCACCGATCAATTGTACCTCATGGCTGAAACGGCGGGGCATCCCTGTGTTATTGAGAGTATCCGTACTCCGGGAGAGGTAATGTCGCTGCGGAAAAAAGGGGCGTTTTATCTTTTTGCCGTCGATGCGCCTCCCAAAACACGCTACCAGCGCATTCAACTCCGGAAATCGGAGACCGACCAGATATCTTTCGATACTTTTCTTGAAAACGAACGTCGTGAAATGGGTACAGCAGACCCCAACATTCAAAACATAAGCGGATGTAAAGTGTTAGCCGATTTTGTTTTTTCAAATGATGGTGACAAAATGGCCCTTTACCGTCAGATAGAAAATGCCCTGGAGCAGATCGGTTTTCCCATTTCCCATAAATAAAACCCTTGGAGCGTATCACATCATGTAACGATTATCACATGCTCCCAAACAAACCTTAATCCCGAAACATGGAAAACAATAAAAATATCCGGCCAACCTGGGATGAATATTTCATGGAAATTGCAAACACGGTGGCAAAACGGGCTACCTGCGACCGGGGCAGAAGTGGTTGTGTAATTGCACGCGACCGGCAGATCCTGGTTACTGGTTATGTGGGTTCTCCCCGTGGATTGCCACACTGTGACGATGTGGGTCACCTGATGAAACAAGTACTGCATGAAGATGGCCATATAACCCAGCACTGCATGAGGACGGTCCATGCCGAACAAAACGCCATTTGTCAGGCAGCCAGGCTAGGCATTTCGCTCGAAGGGTCAACCCTCTATTGCAGAATGACGCCATGCCGTACCTGTACAATGCTGATTATCAACTGTGGTATCCGGCGGGTTGTGTGCGAACGAAAATACCATGACGGGCAAGAATCGGAATCGATGTTTCAACAGGCGGGGATTATCCTCGAATTTATCCACGATGAAATTCAGGAGTACGAACGTCAGTAACCAGGTTCCTGTCTGTTAATAGATACCGGTGAACTGTGCTCCGTCCGATTTGACAAATCCGCGGAACATGGCGTTGGTATTGAATGGCATGGCTATATTTCCCGCTTTGTCAACAGCGATCAGCCCTCCATCGGCATGTTGGTCTTTCAGTTTTTCCAGAATCAGGTAGTCTGCCGCTTCTTCAAGTCCCAACCCCCGGTATTCCATCAGCGCCGACAGGTCATAGGCCACTACATTCCGGATGAAAAATTCACCATGGCCGGTAGCCGATACGGCACAGGTTTTATTGGAAGCCCAGGTCCCTGCTCCAATGACGGGTGTATCCCCGATCCGCCCAACCATTTTATTTCCCATACCTCCGGTGGAGGTAGCCGCTGCCAGGTTTCCCTCCATGTCAAGTGCAACGGCCCCAACCGTACCCCGGGATTTTTTCTCAGTCTGCCCCTTTTCCCCCGGAAACTGCGGAGACCCTGTTTTCTTTTTTCCCTTTTCCCACTGATCGAGTCGTTCCGGTGTGATAAAATAAGCAGGATCGACCATTTCCAGTCCCGCTCCCCGTGCAAATTGTTCAGCCCCTTCGCCAACCAACATAACATGTGGTGTTTCCATCATTACAGCACGGGCAGCAACAACAGGGTTCCTGATGATACGTACACCTCCCACAGCGCCTGCCATACCGGAGGCCCCATCCATGACAGCAGCATCCAATTCGGCTTTCCCATCCATATTGAGCACGGCGCCTTTTCCGGCATTAAACAACGGACAATCTTCCATAAACCTGACAACTGCCTCCACAGCGTCCATGCTGCTTCCCCCCTGTGCCAGGATGCCGGATCCAATCGTCAGCGCCTCTTCCAGTTTCTCAAGAAAGGCGATCTCTTTTTCGACCGAAATAGTCCCTTTTTTAAGCCCCCCTGCCCCGCCATGTATTACAAGCGCCCAAGGCCTGTCACCCGATGAGGATGGCCGGTCTGGAACCGGGTAAATGGAATTTTGAGCGGTCAGGAATGGACAAAAAACAGTGGTTAAAAAGGTAAAGGTTAAAGCCAACAGGAGATAAAATATTGATGTTGAACGATATCGACGAATAACAGGCTGATTGATCACAGAAGATGGATGTTTTTTCATGGGTTGTGTTTTATTAATCCGCATTTGAAATTTGAATCAAAGTATCCCTTTCAGTAAGGCAGTAAAATTAACCCATCCGGTCACCTGTAAAATAGTCAGGACAACGGACAGGACAATAACCGCGCGTATAAAACCGGCTCCTTTCTTCACGGCCAGATAGGAAGCGATCAAGGCGCCGATGATACTTCCGGCCGAGAGGATAAAACCATAAAGATAATTCACTTTCCCATCGATGATAAAAACGAGGAGCGCAAAGATGGCATAGAAAAAAACAATCAGGTTTTTGACTGCATTGGCCTTTACCAGGTCATATCCGACACCGAGGACCAGCGACATAAGCAAAAAGTATCCCACTCCGACCTGAATAAAACCACCATAGAACCCCACCAGGAAGAATATTGCCAATTGCCACCATTTTATGGGGCCCGACAGCAAAGAGGGATTTTCTTTCAACCATTTACCGGGTTTGTAAAACAGAAAAAAAAGCATGATTACCATGGCAACCGACATGGCAATTTCTATTACCCTGGCGCTAACATCCACAGCCATCCAGGCGCCAAGCACCGATCCGATGGTGGCAGGAATCCCAAGCCAGACCGGACGCAGGTTATCGAACATCTTCTGACGTGTAAAACTTCCTACCGATGACAGAGTTTGAAAAAAAATGCTGATCCTGTTTGTCCCGTTTGCAATATTGGCAGGCAATCCAAGGATCAGTAACAATGAAAGGCTTATCACGGAACCACCTCCGGAAAGGGTATTGATGAATCCAACCAGAATACCCGATAACACGATGATGACTATTTCAGTTACTGACATAAAAAGGAATTGTTAAAGGAGTCTGGAACAGGATTACAAGATCCGGATGATTCATGTTTCAGGTATCAGGGTTTGACATCAACAGGTTATGAAGTTTTTGATCCCCGCATCCTGCTGTGTTTTCTTCCGTAAGCAAAATAGATGATCAGCCCTAATGCGAGCCAGAGCAGGAAACGCATCCAGTTGGTCACCCCGAGGTGGGCCATGAGATAAAAATTGGTCAGCAGCCCCAGGACGGGGATAAGCGAAAGCTGCTTCCATATTCCTAAAACAGTTAAAATTAAAGCGGTGAGGATAAAGATCAATACCGGGAATTCTGTTTGAAAAAGGTTGGTCAACCCTGAAGAAGATCCTCCATCTATGGGCGCCCCGGGATTTGTATGACCGGATAGCAGCGATATAAATTTTTCCATTTCTGGTGGTTGCCAGAAGAACAATAAGATAAAGAGGGCCATCCAGATAAGCGGGAGAAAATAACGGCTGTTCAGATAGGGAATGTGAAAACCTTTGTCAGCAGGGGCGCCGGCTTTTTTTCTCCCGTTTCCGTCAAGGATAAGCACCCCCCCCGAAACAAGGATAAATGCAAAAAGCGTTCCGATGCTGGTTAAATCAGTCACTTCTGTGAGGTTCATAAAAAGAGAGGGAATGGCCACGAGGATTCCGGCAATAATTGTTGAGAACCATGGGGTTTTAAACCGGGGATGAATTTTCGAAAACGACCGTGGAAGTAATCCATCGCGGCTCATACTCATCCAGATTCGGGGTTGCCCTACCTGAAAGACAAGCAGCACACTGGCCATTGCAACCACTGCGCTGAGGGCGATGACCCCTGAGAGTTTTGTCAGATGAAGCTTCTGAAATGCAAAAGCCAGCGGGTCGCCCACGCCCAATTCATGGTAAGGGAGCATTCCTGTCAGTACGAGGCTGACCAGGATGTAGAGTACCGTGGTGATGATCAGGGCCATGATGATGGCCCGTGGAAGGTCGCGGCGGGGGTTTCGGCACTCTTCGGCAGTGGTGGAGATGGCATCGAACCCGATATAGGCAAAAAAGACGCCCGAAACTCCCTTTAAAACGCCCGATAATCCGTTGGGGGCAAAGGGATGCCAATTCCCCGGATCGATATAAAATGACCCGACCGCGATGATGAGCAGTAAAATACCAATCTTCAGCAATACCATCGTATTACTGGCCACCTTTGTTTCATAGATGCCAATATAAACCAGCGCCGAAATGAAAACAACGATTGAAAATGCAGGAATATCGGCTATGATCCTGATTCCGGCAACCGCAGGCGCATTTTGCCATGCAACAAAGGATTCACGAAGGGTATCGGTAAACGACCCGAAAGGCATTCCTGCCGACATTCCCTCAACCACAGTCTGGTAACCGCGTGAAGCAGAAAGATAATCCACACAAAGAAAGGCAGGCAGGTTTAATCCGACCCCGCTCATAAACCCGGTGAAATAGTCTGACCATGAAATGGCGACGGCGATGTTTCCGATGGCATATTCCATGATCAGGTCCCAGCCGATGATCCAGGCAATCAGCTCGCCAAAACTTGCATAAGCATAAGTATAAGCGCTTCCGCTGATGGGGATGACGGAGGCGAACCGGGCATAGCATAAAGCCGAAAAACCACAGGCCAATGCCGTAAAGAGAAATAACAACGATACGGCCGGACCTCCGCTGGCAGCAGCATTCCCGATGGTACTGAAAATTCCGGCGCCGATGACGGCTGCAATTCCCAGCGCGGTAAGGTCATATACGGTCAGGTTCTTTCGGAGATCCTGACCATCCTTTTCCCGGTTTTGGGCATCTTTTAAAATATGAGCTATCGATTTCTTACGAAAAAGCTGTGATTTCAACACACCGGAAATTTTTGATAAAGATAAATTATTTTATGATTGTTGGACAGTATAACCAGGTTAACCAGGTTAACCAGGATAACCAGGTTAACCAGGTTTAACAAGTTGGATTTATTTGTAATTTTGCACAAAATTGACCAATGAACATTGCAGTTTTTGGCGCCAGCGGACGGACCGGAATATGGATCGTTTTTCAAGCCCTGAATCAGGGCCACCGGGTCACGGCTTTTGCCCGTACGCCATCAAAAATCACGATAAAGCATAAAAACCTGACCATCGTTCAGGGTGATATCCTGGATCCGGAAAAAGTAAAAGAGGCAGTATGTGGGCAGGATGCGGTTCTTTGTGCCCTGGGGGTCGATCAAAAAAAACCCGGGACGGTACTTTCCGAAGGTACGCGGGTTATTCTTCACGCCATGGAAGCGTGCCATGTCCGCCGGATCATCTGCATGTCTTCGGCCGGGATACTGGGAAATGACGCAGGCTTCTGGTTCAGTCAAGTCATCAAGCCCCTTTTTCTAAGGCATGTATTTGCCGATAAAATCCGTCAGGCACAGATCCTACAGGAAAGCACAGCCGATTGGGTTATCGTTCGTCCGGTCGGACTTACCGATTCACCAAAAACCAACAGTTATAAAATCACACCGGGGATCCCGACTTCCCATACCGTTCCACGGGCTGATGTTGCTGATTTCATGCTCCGCCTGGTGACCGATACACGTTACGACCGCACCATGCCGGCGCTCTCAAGCTATTAAGCCCGGCCGGACCTCTGTTTTTAGCATTTTTTAGGTGGATACAAACTAAAGGACTGTTTTAACCGGACAGGCTTCGCGAATGGCATTCAGGATACCCTCCTGATCAAAGCCGCATTCATGCTGAAGCTCAGCCTGTGATCCTTGTTCAATAAAAGCATCGGGTATTCCTAATCGTTTTACCCGTGCCTGATATCCATGGTCGGCCATAAACTCCAGAATGGCGGAACCCATTCCTCCCATAACCGAACCATCTTCAACCGTAAGGATGTTAGAAAATTTCCGGAAAATGTCATGCAACTGTTCTTCATCCATCGGTTTCAGGAAACGAAGATCGTACAGGGCAGCCGAAATACCCTGATGTTCAACTTCCTTACAAGCTGAGAGGGCATCGTTTCCAACAGGTCCCAATGTAATAACGGCCAGGTCGTCCCCCTCTCTTACCACCCGTGATTTCCCGATTGTAAGCGGTTGTAACGGGGTTTTCCATTGTGGCATCACGCCCCTTCCTTTGGGATATCGAATGGCCATAGGGCCTGTCCCGTCAAGCTGGGCTGTAAACATCATATTGCGTAATTCCTCTTCGTTCATGGGAGCGGCAACAACCATATTGGGAATACATCTCAGGTAGGCCAGGTCGAAAGCGCCATGATGGGTTGCCCCGTCCTCCCCGACCAGTCCCCCGCGGTCGAGGCAAAAAACGACGTGTAATTTTTGCAATGCCACATCGTGGATAACCTGGTCGTAAGCCCGTTGCATAAAAGTGCTGTAAATGTTACAGAACGGGATATAACCCGACGCTGCCAGACCGGCGCTGAAGGTCACTGCATGCTGTTCGGCGATCCCGACATCAAAAGTCCGGTCGGGCATTTTCGTCATCATCAGATTTAATGAACAACCCGTTGACATAGCCGGGGTAATCCCGACTATTTTTGGATTTTTCTCTGCCAGTTCAATGATGGTACGGCCAAATACGGTCTGATATTTCGGGGCCTGTCCATGACATGGGTTTTCTTTGATTGTGCCCGTCTCTTTATCAAAAACCCCGGGGGCATGATAAACCGTCTGATCTTTTTCGGCCATTTTGAACCCCTTCCCTTTCACGGTGTGTATATGCAGCAGTTTGGGCCCTTTGATCTGTTTCATATCGCTGAGCAACTTCACCAGTCTTACTACATCATTCCCATCAACCGGGCCAAAATATCTGAAATTAAAAGCTTCAAACAGATTGCCACTCTTCAGAAGCGTGGTTTTTAAGGCATTTCCCAATTGTTTGACAATCGCCCGTGAATTTTTCCCATACCGGGTTCCGCCTCCCATCAGAAACCAGATTTTATCGCGTATTTTGTTATAGGTTTTTGAAGTGACGATATCAGCCAGATAATCTTTGATGGCCCCGACATTTTTATCGATTGCGATCTGATTGTCATTGAGGATAACCAGCAGGTTTGCATTGGAAACACCGGCATTGTTGAGGGCTTCCATGGCCATTCCGCCGGTCATGGCGCCATCGCCGATAATGGCCACATGATGCCGGTCGTTCTGGTGGTCCAGCCTGGCAGCAATTCCCATGCCCAGCGCAGCAGAGATCGACGTGGAGGAGTGTCCCACACCGAATGCATCGTATTCACTTTCCGACATCTTCGGGAACCCACTGATCCCCTGATAGGAACGGATCGTTTCAAACCGGTTTTTTCTTCCTGTCAGAATTTTATGTGCATACGCCTGATGGCCCACATCCCAGATAATTTTATCGAAAGGCGCGTCATACACATAGTGCAATGCAACCGCCAGTTCCACGGCCCCCAGACTGGCGCCAAGGTGGCCCGGGGTCTTTGACATTACTTCAATGATAAAACCCCGGATTTCGTCGCACAACCCGGGGAGTTCATCCAGGGTAAGCTTTTTTAAATCAGATGGGAAGTCAATCAACGATAAAATTGGTCCGGTCCGTACAGCCATTTTCCGGTTTGTTTTTCAAACCGCAAAGGTAGAAAGAATTTACGATTAATGGTGGAAGTAGGTTTCAGGTTTCAGGTTTCAGGTTTCAGGATTTTCTAAAACATTGAAACATTGAAACATTGAAACTTAGCTCCTTATTCCTGTGCCTCAAAAAAGGAGTTAAACAAAGGATGGGTTTGGAAAGCGAGGGATCAGAGCAGTCCCAGGTCAAGCAGGGCTGCTTCCGACAGCATGTCTTTGTCCCAGGGAGGTTCAAAGGTCAGTTCAACGGAAACATTCCCGACCCCTTCCACAAGGCCGACCGCATCGCGGACCTGGCCGGGGATATCTTCCGCCACCGGGCAATTGGGCGAGGTGAGGGTCATAAGAATGTCAACATCCCTGGTTTGATCATTGACCTGAAGTTTATAGATCAGGCCAAGGTCATAGATATTGACCGGCATTTCCGGATCGAACACTGTTTTCAGCGCGGTGATCACCTTTTCTTCAAATAAATTATTACCGGTTTCCATAATCGTTCTTCTCTTTATCTGCGCAAAGTTACTAAAAAGGAGAGGGCAGGGAAATCAACCCGGCAATAAAATAATTTTTAAAATCTTTCAAAATTATTTGGTTTATTTTATAAACTACTTTATATTTGCAAAATACTTTATAAAACAATCTATCATTATGGAAACTCAATTTACAGAAAAAGAAAGCCTTGCATTGATCACCCAAATGATCAGTTCCGCTAAAAACAACCTTCAAAAAGGAATGGGCAGTATCTTTCTCCTTTGGGGGTATCTTGTAGCCGGCATCAGCCTTACCATTTTTTTGCTTATGCTTTTCCTTCCGCACGAAACCAGGTATCACTCGTACATGTTGTGGATCTTAATGGCAATCGGCGGTCCGCTTCATTACCGGTTCGTGAAAAAGATGGAGGCGCAGAACCTGGTAAAAACCTACATTGACAAAATCATGGATTATGTATGGATTGCCTTCACAATATCCATTGTTATCGTAATTGCCGGAATGATGATACAGGCCATCCTGGCGCTCCCGGCTTTTTCAGAGGTTGAACCAGGTCATGAATTCCTCCGATGGTATCCATGGACCTTTGTCACCCCGGTCATGCTCTGTCTCTATGGGTTCGCTCTCTTTGTTTCAGGCAAGGCATACCAGTTTAAACCGCTTGTCAACGGTGGCGTCATTTGCTGGATTGCCACGGCATTCCTGATCATATGTTTTCATCACCCGCATCTCCTGAAGATCCAGCAGTTGGTTCTTTTTATATCCGTTGTATTCGGATTTATCATTCCCGGGCATCTCCTGAAACAAAAAGAAAAGTCAAATGTACAGTGATCTCGATCCTTTGCTGCACTCCCAACTGCGCCTGGCCATCATGTCGATGCTGATCGGCGCCGATGAAGCCGATTTCGTCTATATTCGTGAAAAAACAGGGGCAACGGCAGGAAACCTCAGTGTTCAACTTGAAAAACTGAAGGAGGCGGGATACCTGGAGATCAGGAAATCATTCAAGGGTAACTATCCATGTACAACCTGTAAAATAACTCCGCCGGGTATCAAAGCTTTTGAAAAATATGTCAAAACGCTACAGGAATATATCAAACCCGGTCAGCCCTGAGATCCGGTTTTTCCTGCCATCTTCATCTTGAAGACGGTTGCATAAAGTTTCATCTGCTTCACCATGTTGCTGAGCCCATTGCTGCGGGTGGGCGAAAGGTGTTCCTGCAAACCAATCTGGTCAATAAAACCGAGTTTTGCCTGGAGGATATCATCGGGGGACTGATTTGACAACACCCGCATCAGCAAATTTACAATCCCTTTGGTGATGATGGCGTCGCTGTCGGCAGTGAAGATGATCTTTCCGTTTTCAAAGGCAGCGTGAAGCCACACTTTCGACTGGCACCCTGAAATCAGATAAGTGTCGGTTTTATACTGCGGGCCGATGACGGGCAACGATTTGCCCATCTCCACAAGTAAGTTATATTTATCAAGCCAGTCGTCGTATGCGGCAAATTCATCGATAACAATCTGTTCATTTTCGGATATAGACATAGGGGGCCAAAGGGTTAGCATGGAACGTAAGAAAAGTTAATATTTCCGGTTTTCATGGTTTTTTGTTACTTCCCGAAGTTGTTTCAAATTCTGAAGGGCTTCGGGGACATATTTATGAACGCCTGCAACAATCTGACAATCATCTAATTCAATGCATTCGGCACAAGTAATGTACCCTTTGATATCGGCACATTTTCTTATTTCGCACTGATAACAATGCCCAAATTTAACCCCTTCGGCCCGGCACCCGGTACAGTTGATCATGTCAGGGGTGATATCTGCATTGTATTGTTTCTTCCACTCCTCCGACGTGGTTTTACGAAGGTCATCGTCGTCATTGATGGTGGCAATCCGGGCATTGCAAACAGAGCAATCGAGCCCGCAGCATGAAATTAGTTTTTCCATTGGCAATTTATTGTTTTTATGGTTGATTGGACGAAGTAAAATTACTTTTTTTTCATCAATGGGCAATGAACGCAAGCGGACCCGGTTTAATCCTCGAGCATCTCTTTTGCTTTTTCAATGGCCGCAACGAGCAGGTCAATCTCTTCGATGGTATTGTAAAAGGCGAACGAAGCCCTTACCGTGCCAGGGATTTTCATATAATCCATCAGCGGCATGGCACAATGGTGGCCGGTGCGGACTGCGATTCCAAGTTTGTCGATGATGGAGCCCGTATCGAAAGGATGGGTTTGTCCAATCAGAAATGAGATCAGGCTGGCCTTATGGGCAGCAGTGCCGAAAAACCTCATTCCCGGGATGGCCGAAAGTTTTGCGGTTGCATCCCGGAGCAGCATCTCTTCATAGGCAGCGATCGCGGTCATGCCCGTTTCCTGTAAATACTTTATGGCAGCCCTCAGCCCGGCCACACCCGCTACATTGGGGGTGCCTGCTTCAAACTTAAAAGGCAATTCATTGAATGTGGTATGATCAAGGAAAACATCTTTGATCATCTCCCCGCCAAGTTGGTACGGGGGCAATTCTTCCAATATCTTTTCCTTTCCGTACAATACGCCAATCCCCATGGGCCCATACATTTTATGGCCGGAAAAACAATAAAAGTCACAGTCGAGGTCCTGTACGTCCACCGGTAAATGCGAAACCCCCTGTGCCCCGTCGATCAATACCGGCACGCCCCGTTCATGGGCAAACGAGACGATCTCTTTCACCGGGTTGATGGTCCCCAGCACATTGGAAACGTGGGCCAATGCAACCATCTTTGTGTTTTCGTTGATCAGCCCGAACAAACCTTCCAGGTCCAATTCCCCGCTATCGTTGATCCCTGCTATTCTCAGCTTCGCGCCGCGTTCGAGGCACATCTGTTGCCAGGGAACGAAGTTGGAATGGTGTTCCATGATGGTGGTGACCACTTCGTCGCCGGGTTGGACAAACCATTTCCCAAAGGTTGCCGCCACAAGGTTGATGGATTCGGTGGCCCCTTTTGTAAAAATAATCTCATGGGCATGCCGGGCATGGATAAAATCACGGACCTCTTTCCTCGCCTCTTCATACGCTTCGGTCGCTTTCAGGCTCAGGTAATGCACCCCCCGGTGGATGTTGCAGTTGTCGCGCTCATAATAATGGCGGATGGCTTCAATTACCTGTACCGGCTTCTGGGTGGTAGCGGCGTTGTCGAAATACACGAGCTGCCGCTTATAGACCTGCTGGTGCAGAACCGGAAAATCGTTTCTAATTTTCTCAATCGGGAACACAACGTTTTGATTTTTAATTTCCATGCAAAAGTACGAAGTATTGTTTCAGGTTTGGACCTGTTGTTTTTCAGGGCTAAATCTTATTTTGAGGCGCTGGAGAATTTGCCTATCACGACAAATATAAAAATTGAATGAAAACCATACGGATTAAAACGGATCCCTGATGGGTTGAAGTGTATAAGGGAAAATGTCGTTGAACCATTAAGCCCGTAGGGCTGTCACGATTATAGAAAAAATTGGATTGGGAAACAATAAACCCCGTAGGGGTGATATGAATCCTTACCAGGTTTGTGAAAATGCCGCCGCCATAAGTTTTTTATTTCACCCCTTTGGGGTTTGGTCGATAATCAGCTCCTTTACATGCTACAATCTTGTCATCCCTTCGGGATTGATCCAATCTAAGCAATTCTTTTTCTCATTGTCATCAAATAGAGAAAATGTCACTGGACAATCCACATTTGAATATGGTCCCCGTTTTTTCGTTTTTTGATCAAACCCTGTAATGAAGCATAAGTGAATACATTTTACCTTAATCGGATTTATACTGCATTTTAATGAAAATGCGAAGCAATTTTCGTTTAGATACAGTTTTTTTTGTTCTTCCTTCTATTGTCCTCCTTATTCCAGCACATCAAAATAAGATTTAGGCTTTTTCAGTCGCCTTATCGTCCAGGATGATCCCCATGTTTTTCATCAGGTATGAAGCATTCAGGTTACGGCAAACACCCGGGATAAGTTTATAGTCGATCTCCATCCGGTCATCGGTGATCTGAATTTCGAAGCAGAGATTCTGGATCTGATCCGGATAATGGCTGATCAGATTTCCCAGGGCAAGGTCATGGGTGGCAAACATCCCCACCAGTTTATATTTCATCAATTGTCGGATCAGGGCGATGGATCCCGTTTGTTTGTCGGACGAGTTGGTCCCCTTCAGTATCTCATCCAGCAGAATCAGCTTCTCTTTCCCTTGCTCCAATTCATCAATGATCTCCTTCAGCCTCCTGAGTTCCGCATAAAAGTAAGATTCGCGCTTTGCCAGGGAATCATTGGTGCGGATGCTGCTGTGGAGTTCGATGGGATAGAAGATGAGGTTCGAAGCAAAAACCGGGGCCCCAATCATGGCCAGGAGGTAGTTAACCCCGACCGTCCTGAGGAAGGTGCTCTTCCCCGACATGTTGGCTCCGGTGATGATGCAAAACTGGTCCCAGCCCCTTATCTCAATGTTGTTGGTGACACATGTTCCCGCCGGTATCAATGGGTGCCCGATATCGGTGGCCATAAATGCAAATCCATGGGTCACCGGCTCAGGAAAAATGTAATCAGGATGGTTGAAGGAGAAAGTGCCAAGACTCGAAAGGGCATCAAATTCAGCAAGTACGGAAAACCAAACAGGAACCTGTTTGCGGTAGGTTATTCTCCAACGCTCAACGGCAACGAGAAGATGAATATTGAACATGATAAGCCCGTTCAGGATAACCGAAACCAGCAGGTTGAGATTCGAATCCATCCAGTTCAGCAATCCGGAAAGTCTCCGGATAACCTTTCCAGGCATCTCATGATATTTCAGCTCGTTTTGCAGTTTTATAATGAAACCGTCGTGGAAAACGGTCTCCCCGGTCAGTGAAAGCGCCAGGGAATATTTGTGCAGGATATCCACCTGGGAAGAGATGGTTTGATGCACGGCCAGGGTTTTGCGGGCGTAACCGAAAACAATGAAAAGTTGCAGGAGAATCAAAAGGAGCGGAAATTGGTAAGGCACAATACCAATAATGGACAAAATCAAAGAACAGAGCATAATTCCAGGCATTGCATAAGACAAAACCGCCAGGAAATTCATCCTGTTCTTACTGCTACCTTTATCCAGCCAACTTTGCAGGGCCACAAGGTCGCCCCGGGAGGTTTTCTGATCCGTGAAAATAAGCTGGAGATGCTGCCGAAACCCGATGTTGCCCGCAAGTTCCCGGATCGCCTTTTGACGGGGGAGTATCTCATTCCGGTATTGAAAGGCACGGATAAAATAATCGGCCAGGCGTTCGCTTCCAAAAATGGTGGAGGTTCGGTTTACACACTGAAAAAGTGAACCATCCCCGAAAATATCGAGGTCATGGGTGTAGGGATGGTCCTGGTTGATAAACCCCTTTCCCGGATCCGATCCGGAATGGTCGCCGCCCAGGGCACGGACCTCCCGGTGGTTGATTTCGAGAAGGTTCCCGAAACGACTGATCTCCTTCTTCAGATGGTTGTCGTAATAACCTGCAACCAGGAAGCCGGCAAAAGACAAGATGGATGCGATAATAAAAATGGGACCCGGAGATTGAAAAGACTGATAAATAAAGAAACCCGTAAGGAGGAACATCAAAAGCCTTGACCATGGAATGGTGCGAAGCCTTTTTCCGAATCTCTCTCGCTGCTGTTGAAACGATTCAATCCTCTGCTGATAATCAGAGCCCGGGGAAACCATGTGGTGAAACATTCAATTCAAACAAAAAGAAAACCCTGCATTCACACGCTTATCATTCGTCCTTCAGTCCTCGTCTTTCACATCAGATTTTTTCCATGTCAATATGAAATTCCAGAGGATGTTCGGGAGTACTGCAATGGAGAACGCACTGTTCGCATATCTGAAGCTCTCCCTGCAGGCGTTTTTTGACCATATCTTCGATGCGCAGGCGAAGCTGGGGAATTGCGATTTTTCCGACAATTTCATCAGCAAAGGCAAACATCAGCAACATCCGGGCGCTCTCTTCACTGATCCCGCGTTGTCTCAGGTAAAACATCGCCTCACTGTCGAGTTGTCCGGTGGTAGAGCCATGCGAACATTTCACATCATCGTTGTAGATTTCAAGAAAAGGTTGTGAATTGATCCGGGCGGTATCGGTTAGCAAGATATTCTTATTGGTCTGACGGGCGTCGGTTTTTATTGAATTCCTTCGAACCAGAACATGACCGTTGAACACACCCCGTGCCGATTCATCCAGAATTCCTTTAAAAACCTCGTCGCTGGTGCATTCCGGGAAAGCATGATCAACAAATATCTGATTGTCTATCTGTTGCTTCCGGTCCATCAGATAAAGGCCGTATAGTCCGGCATTTCCGTGGGGGCCATTAAAAAGGAGCCTGATGTTATTCCGGATCAGCCCTCCGTTGAGTGAAATATAATGTGAGTTCAGGTTGGCAGATTTCCCTAATTGAAACCAAACAGCGCTGATAAGGGAGCTGTCGTTGTTGAGGTTCTGAAGTTTATAGTGGTCCAAAAAAGCATTTTCGCCCATAAAAACTTCAGTGACAATATTGGAAAAGCTGGCCTGGTGGTTGTATGAATCGTCGCAGTGTACCAGTGAAAGACCGGCATTGTCGCCAAGGACGATCAAATTGCGCGATTGCAGGAAAATATTTTCAGAGTGGCTGATTACGTTTATGAGCTGGACTGGTTTCGGGCTTTTTATCCCGGAGGGGATATAGATAAAAACACCATCCTGGGCAAAGGCTGTATTCAACGCGGTAAGAGCATCCGCTGAGTCGTTGGCTGCTTTGCCATAATATCTTTCAACCAGGCCGGGATATTTTTTTTTAGCTTCTGAAAGGCTTCCCATGATGATTCCGTTACCCAGTTCCATCACCGGGACCTCCTTAGAAACATGCCATCCGTTCAATTGGCCGATGATTGTTGTATCAAGATGGGGAATATTGCATCGGAAAACCTTCTGAAGATCATCTTCCGGCAACGGATGAAGATGGTAATCATATCCACGTTCCAGGGTTTCTCTCAGATCGGTATGGCGCCAGGTCTCCAGTTTCGTATCGGGAAGCCCGAGCTTCTTCAAGGCTGCAAATGCCTGTTGACGAATTTCTGAAAGGTGCGCGGTATCGGAAGATGAAAGCAGCTGCCGGTGGTTTTCAAAAAGGTCAACCATCCGTTGCAGCGAAATGCTTTGTTTTTTTATTGGTTCCATAACGAATGGCGTTCTGTTACACCTGTTCCTGTTTAATCCAATCGTAACCTCTGTCTTCCAGTTCAATGGCCAGTTCTTTTCCACCTGATTTGACAATTCTTCCTTCATAAAGGACATGGACAAAATCGGGTACAATATATTCGAGCAGGCGTTGATAATGGGTGATCACTAAAAATGCATTATCGACCCTGCGGAGTTTGTTTACGCCGTTGGCAACGATACGCAGGGCATCGATATCGAGGCCCGAGTCGGTTTCATCGAGGATGGCCAGCGTAGGTTCCAGCATGGCCATTTGAAAAATTTCGTTCTTTTTCTTTTCCCCACCCGAAAATCCTTCATTCACCGAACGATTGGTAAGGTTGGAGGTAATTTCCACCAGTTTTTTCCTTTCCTCCATCAGTTTGATAAATTCGCCCCCCGGAAGGGCATCCAGCCCTTTGTACTTACGGATTTCATTCACGGCGGTACGCATGAAATTGGTGATGCTGACCCCCGGGATTTCGACCGGATACTGAAATCCAAGAAATATCCCTTCCCGTGCGCGTTCTTCAACCGATAATTTTTGAAGGTTTTTTCCCTGGTAAAAAATCTCCCCGGATGTTACTTCAAACGCTTCACGACCGGCAATGACCGAGGCCAGCGTGCTTTTCCCGGTACCATTTGGGCCCATAATGGCATGGACCTCGCCTTTGTCCACTTCAAGATCAACGCCCCGGAGAATTTCTTTGCCGTTGATACCGGCATGCAGGTTTTTAATTTGTAGTAACATAGTTTATAAAATCAAAATGCAAAACATAACTCAAAAACATATTTCATGAGCGGGCCAATTCATCTTCAAATTTTCAAATCAGCACATCAGCACATCAGCACATTTTCACATCAGCACATTTTCTCATCAGCACATTTTCTCATCAGCACATCAGCACATCAGCACATTATCTCATCAGCACATTATCTCATCAGCATATTATCTCATCAGCACATCAGCACATCACCATACACTTCCCTCCAGTGAGATCGAAAGCAGCTTTTGCGCCTCCACGGCAAATTCCATGGGAAGTTGTTTGAGTACCTCTTTGGCATAACCATTTACGATCAGCCCGATGGCGCTTTCCATGTCGATGCCCCGTTGCTGGCAATAAAAAAGCTGGTCCTCGCTTATTTTGGAAGTGGTAGCTTCATGTTCCACCACCGACGATTTGTTTTCTGCCTGAATATACGGGAATGTGTGTGCGCCGCAGGAAGGCCCCAACAGAAGCGAATCGCACTGGCTGTAATTTCGCGAATGGGTTGCATTTTTCGAAATCCTCACCAGTCCCCGGTACGAATTGTTGCTTTTTCCTGCCGAAATACCTTTTGAAATGATGGTACTCCGTGTATTTTTTCCCAGGTGCAGCATTTTAGAACCCGTATCGGCCTGTTGATGGTTGTTGGTTACGGCAACGGAATAAAACTCCCCTACCGAATGATCGCCCAAGAGGATGCAGCTTGGATATTTCCAGGTAATGGCCGATCCGGTCTCCACCTGTGTCCAACTGATTTTGGAATGATTTCCTTTACAAATGCCCCGTTTGGTCACAAAATTATAGATCCCCCCTTTTCCGTTTTTATCACCGGGATACCAGTTTTGAACGGTCGAATATTTTACTTCTGCATCTTTTCTGACCACGATTTCCACAATGGCTGCATGAAGCTGGTTTTCATCGCGCTGAGGCGCGGTACACCCTTCCATATAACTCACATAAGCCCCTTCGTCGGCAATGATAAGGGTCCGTTCAAACTGTCCGGTATTTGCGGCATTGATACGAAAATAGGTAGATAGTTCAACCGGGCACCGGACCCCTTTGGGTATGTAACAAAACGACCCGTCGCTGAATACTGCCGAATTCAATGCGGCAAAAAAATTATCCGTATAGGGCACCACCGAACCCATATACTGTTTTATCAGGTCGGGGTGGTTTTGAACTGCGTCGCTGAAGGAACAGAAGATGATCCCATATTTGGAAAGGGTCTCCGAAAAGGTAGTCTTGACCGAAACACTGTCGATCACTGCATCGACTGCAACGCCCGACAACTTTTTTTGTTCTTCGAGCGAAATCCCGAGTTTATTGAAAGTGGCCAGCAGCTCCGGATCCACTTCATCGAGGCTGCCCACGGTCGTTTTCTTTTTCGGGGCTGCATAATAGATAATATCCTGAAAGTCGATCGGAGGTATGGAAAGATGCGCCCAGACCGGTTGTTTCATCGTAAGCCAATGGCGAAATGCCTTCAACCGGAACTCCAGCATAAACTCCGGTTCATTCTTCCTCTCTGAAATATAACGGATGGTATCTTCGTTCAGTCCACGCGGGGCAAATTCTGTTTCAATATCGGTGACGAAGCCATACTTGTATTCTCCCTGGGTAACTTCATCTATTATTTTATTTGAGTCTGTTTCCATGGACGATTAAGTTATAAACTGCCCGGATGCATCAAAAAATCCTGATAACAGCTGGTGGCTGCAAAGATACAATAATTCAGGTATTCAAATGCCGATTAAACTGTAATGGATAAATCTTATTTTGATGTGCCGGAACAAGGAGGACAATTATAGGAAGATCAAAAAAAATCAACTTTGGTGTATTGCCTTATGCTTCATTACAGGATTTGATCAAAAAACGAAAAAACGGGGACCATATTCAAATGTGAATTGTCTAATGACATTTTCTCTATTTGATGACAATGAGAAAAAGAATTGCTTGGATTGGAGCAATCCCGAAGGGATGACAAGATTGTAGCATGTAAAGGAGCTTATTATCGCCCAAACCCCAAAGGGGTGAAATAAAAAACTTATGGCGGCGGCATTTTCACAAACCTGGTAAGGATTCATATCACCCCTACGGGGTTTATTGTTTCCCAATCCAATTTTTTCTATAATCGTGACAGCCCTACGGGCTTAATGGTGCAACGACATTTTCCCTTATACACCTCAACCCATCAGGGATCCGTCTTAATCTGTATGGTTTTCATTCAATTTTTGCATTTGTCGTGACAGGCAAATTCTCCGGCACCTAAAAGAAGATTTAGCCTTAAACTGTAATCCGTATGGTTTTCATTCAATTTTTATATTTGTTGTGACAAACAAATTCTCCCGAGCCTCAAAATATGATTTAGCCCTTATTTCCAATGTTTGAAAAAAGAGAGAATGCCCCCCGGCAGGAACCGCAAAAGCACACTGCCTTGTCGGAGCTTGGCGAATTCGGACTGATCGACCGGTTGACCCGCCCGGTAAAGCTGTATCATCCCGAAACAATAAAAGGCATTGGCGACGATGCGGCCGTGATTGATGCCGGGGATCATGTCATCCTCCTCTCGACCGACCTGTTGGTCGAAGGCATCCATTTCGACCTGATCTATATGCCCTTGAAACACCTTGGCTACAAGGCCGCCGTGGTAAACATTTCCGATATTGCCGCCATGAACGGCATTCCCATGCAGATGACGGTTTCGATTGCCGTTTCCAGCCGTTTCCCTGCCGAAGCGCTCGACGAATTGTACAGCGGAATTTTATTAGCCTGTGAACAGTACAAAGTTGACCTGGTGGGGGGCGACACCAGTTCCAGCCCCAAAGGACTGGTCATCTCAATTTCCATTACCGGGACAGCCCAGAGGGAGGAGGTAGTTTACCGCAATGGCGCCCGTCCCGGCGACCTGCTTTGTGTTACCGGCGACCTGGGCTCGGCCTATATGGGATTGCTGGTCCTGGAGCGCGAAAAGAAAGTCTTTCAGGTTAACCCCGCCATGCAGCCGGAACTTACCGGTTATGATTACCAGATCGGGCGCCAGCTCAAACCGGAAGCGAGAACCGATCTTCGCGGACTGTTGCAGGCAGCCGGGATAAAAGCCACTTCGATGATCGATATATCCGATGGACTTGCTTCGGAAATCCTTCATATCTGCAAACAATCACAGGTGGGTTGTAAACTGTTCGAAGAAAAAATTCCCATCGATGAACAGACCCGTGAGCTGGCACTGGAATACAACATCATTCCCAGTGTAACGGCCCTCAGCGGAGGCGAAGATTATGAAATTCTTTTCACCATCGGACAAACCGATTACGAAAAAATCAAAGGGATCCCGGGCATCACCATCATTGGCCATATGACTGCAGCTTCAACAGGAAAAATGATGATAACACCCGATGGAAAAGAAGTTGAACTCACAGCACAGGGTTGGGACGGGATGCGGAAATGAATATCGAATATTCATATCGAATGTTGAATTTTCCCAATGGCGATTTTCTGTGCTATGGGACAAGGACTAAGCGAAAACCCAGTGAATTACTCCCTTCAGCCGGATTGTGGTTACCCCGGGAAGTGTTCAGGCAGGCCCGAGGGGGATCGTTCCAGCTACCACCGCGAATCACACGTTTGGAGCCTGACTCAGGCCCGACAGGATTGGTTTGCCCAATGGTTTGATAGGGTCCGAACCAATCGCTGCACCACTCGGCCACATTGCCGGTCATATCGTAAATCTCCAATTCGTTGGGTTCTTTTCTTCCAACAGGGTGCGATCTTGAAGATGAATTCGAGTTTGTCCAGGCTACATCTTCAGTATTGATACTTCCACTAAAGGTATAGCCATGGCCCAAGGCCCCACCCATGGCTGCATACTCCCATTCTGCTTCGGTGGGCAACCGGTAATTTCGGCCTGTTTTTTTTGTCAGCTTCCGGATAAACTCCTGTACTGCAATCCAGGAGATCTGTTCAACCGGACAATAATCGCAATTATTGTTGTAAGAGGGATCCATGTCCATAATTTCCCTCCATTGCTTTTGGGTAACCTCATATTTCCCGATAACAAAGTCGGTTAAAGTAATCCCATAAAACCCTTCATCGTTTCCGAACAGCTCAACATCTCGCTTAAAAGTCCCTCCCTTAACCAGGATCATCTCCATTTCTTCGCTTTCACCGCCAATGAGGGTTGCGCGTACTTCGATAATGATATTGCCCTCAAGTTTAGGGAAGTCAGCCGAAACATCCCAGGCAACCGCTTTACCAATGCCTCCTGTTTGGTTGGCCCCCACATTGCCGGTTACGCCTTTCAGCGGGCCATTCCAGGTCGCTCCCCCATCCTGGGTCACATAGAGTGATACAAAAAAAGACTGACCTGGTTTTGTTTCAGCCATATCGTAGGAAACATTGATTGTTTTCCCTTCGGGTTCAAAACGTACATTATTGATCTTCTGGGCACAAACATCTAAAGAAAAAAGAAAAAGAAGAATCAGGTAAAAAGTTTGTTTCCTGATTTGAACAAATAGTAAAAGGTCCATTTATTTAACCCTCCATGTTTTCCATTCTGTTTCAATTGCACTGCTCACACTCACCTCTGGTACCTGCTCCTTGTTATTGACCCGGATCGATTGTTTGGGCACCTGCTGCCTCAGATAGTCTGCCAGATCAGACCATGTTATTTCTGCGCTTGTATCCTGTAATTTTTTAAGCAGGTAATAGGTAAACATCCCGTGTTTCTTTTCTTTGTATGGCAGCGAAACCTGATCGCTTCCTGTAGAAGATAAAACAAGGATGTTCCCGGCCAACGTTTCCGTTTTCGGTTTGATTTTAACTCCCCTTGCAGCCAATAATCCCATATTGCGTCCGCTGCCACTGAAGCAGGCATCAAGGATTACGGTAACGCGTTGCACCGGGCTTGATGTAAGCTGTCCGTAAAGAGATGCCAGGCTGATACCCTCCTTCACATTACTGCCGGTAACATCCACCGGGATCAGATAGCCCTCCCTGGTAACTTCATCCGGAAATCCATGGCCTGCATAATAAAAGATGAGTTCCGCGTGGCCGCCGCTGTAACGTGCCAACTTAATCAATTTATCGATATTCTGCTTCATTTTCACCCCGGTTGCATCGGTCATCAGAAAAATATTATCCTTTGGCACGCCCAGCAAATTTTCACAATAGCGTGAAAAAATGAGCGCATCGTTCCTTGCAAATTCAACATTGCTTTCGGAAGAGAGATCGGGTTGGAAGCGGCTGTAATCCTCATTACCGATAATAAGCGCATACCGGTCCATGTTTTTTTCAGGGTTCACGGGGATGTTTTTATCGGTTTCAGCAGATATGGATGCAATGGCTATTGCAGGTGCTTGTCCCTGATCGCTGGCTTTTACAATAAGTTTTTCGGCTGAAAGGTGTTGGTCGAGGGAAAGGTCAAGGGTGCGGTTCTCGGCATATTTTCCGAAGCGTTCCGAGATGGCGAACCACAAAGGAACTGATCCGGGTATATACTTATCATTCACGACCAGCGTATAACTCAGCAGTTTTGATTCGCCCGATTTTAATTCCGGTAAGGTTACATTTTCATTGGCTGAAAGTAAAACAATATTTTCGGGCAGGTTCAGATTAACCTGCACCTCTTCGGCATCTCCATAATCAACGTTCTGGAGTAAAACCTGTACTTCAAAGGGCCGCTTCCGGATAAGGGTTGAGCTATTGTCGCTGGTCACAGAAAAATCTGTAATTTTCAATAACGGGGTTACGAAGGCGCGGGTTTTTACCTGCATGGATACCGGATCGGAACCAAAACCGGAGGGTTCATCAATAAAAAGCGTAAACTCAGCCATGCCGTTTGTGGTCTGCAACGAACCGGTCATAGGGATAACCACCTGTCGTTTTGTCCCTTTCGGAATGACGCCCAAATCCACGGAAGCGTAATTGATACCGGATGCCCCCAGGTTTTCCGTAATAACCGCTTTCAGGTTGTTGCCATCGCCCAGTCCGCTATTTTCGACTTCGAAAGATATGGATGCCTGTTCGTTTGCATCGATGAAGTTGTTTCCATTTGCATCATTAAACTGCAACGATCCCGGAAGAATGGTCAGATAGGGGGGCTTCATCCCTGTGATGATTGGCTTGGGTTGCTGTTTCGTCACAGACAAATTATCACTACCGATATTGACATACCGTTGATTGCTCTGCCCTTTAATATCCTGTGAAACAGGTAATTTTGAAACAGGAACAGATTCATTCAGGATATTGACATACCGCTGTTTGCTCTGACCTTTGATTTCCTGTTGGCCATGTACACTCCAGCATGAAATCAGCAACATCAATACTGTAAAAAACTGTTTCATAAAATGATGTTTTGACAAAGATACGTAAACGATCGTTCTATGATGGTTATTAACTCAATTTTTTCACATTTTTTTCGTGCATTATTCAGGATTTCTGTTGTATCTTGTACTCTGAAATATGCGCCCGGAAAAGAGATTGCATAAGATCTTGCATTTTAGTACCTTACATCTAATATTCTTGTATTAATTGGCAAAAATCCCAAAATACAAATTCCAAAATACAAAGAATAAACAACATCAAAATTTCAAATACGTAACACACTATTTTGATTTTTCAATGATTGAAGAAAATATTTTTTTCTTTTGAATTTTATTTGTTATTTGTATTTTGAGATTTGTTATTTGTTTGGTTGTGGC
>DYSO01000180.1 GCA_020718225.1 Draconibacterium orientale
CCATCCTGTAAAGTTAAATGTTTTCCCTGTTTGGTTCTGGCTTGTCCAGGTTAGGAGCTTACATCTAATATTCTTATATTAATTGGCAAAAATTCCAAAAAACAAATTCCAAAATACAAATAATAAACAACATCAAAATTTCAAATACGTAACACACTATTTTTATTTTTCAATGATTGAAGAAAATTTTTTTCTATTGAATGGCTTCGTCATACAATTCCAATCCTTCCTTCTCAAATAATTGGACTTTATTTATTATTTGTATTTTATTTGTTATTTGTATTTTGAAATTTGTTATTTATTTGGTTGTGGCTTGTCCACGTTAGGAACAAACTTCCCCTTTGAAAAATTCATTCTGTTCAAAAGGAATGCAAAAATACGAAATTATTTTCAATCCAAACAACTGTCAAATTATGCTTATTTTTGCCACTCTTTCTAATCATCTTGTTGAATTCGTCCGGATATGGTTTATCTTAATAAGTCAACCCCTGTTTTTGTTTTAGTCATGGCCCAGTTGCTGTTTTTTTCGGGTTGCAGCGCCAAGAAAAAATTCCCCTCCGGCGGAGAGGGTTTGAAACCCATAACCGTCGGGGTGACCATCATTCAACCCCGGTCATTGGATAATAAAATCATTGTCAACGGGAACCTCATCGCCAACGAGGAGGTTGAACTCCGCAGTGAGATTCCCGTCCGGGTGGTTTCTATCAACTTTGAAGAGGGCAGCCGGGTTTCCAAAGGCGACCTGCTGGTAAAAATTGACGACAGGGAGTTGCAGGCCCAGTTGAAGAAGTTACAGGTGGATGAAAAGCAGGCGCGGGATGATCTTTTCCGGAAAGAAAAACTGCTGGAATTAAAAGCGGTAAGCCAGGAAGAGTATGATAAATCGTTCAACACCCTGGGAATCATCCGGGCACAGATGGAGATTGTGGGGGTACAGATTTCGGAAACCGAAATATATGCGCCCTTTTCCGGACTGATCGGATTGCGGCAGGTCAGTCCGGGAGGGTTTGTCTCTTCAGCCACACTGGTTTCAAGGTTACAACAAACCAATCCCATCAAGATCGACTTTTCCATTCCGGAAAAATATCGTGAAAAGGTCCGGAAAGGGACCCGTATCCAATTTTCGGTTGCCGGCATCGACAGCATTTTTTCCGGGCATGTTTATGCCATTGAGCCCAAAATCGATCCTGCCACGCGCAACATTTCTTTGCGCGCATCCTGCCCCAACCGTGACGGGGCGCTGATGCCCGGCGCCTTCGCCCGGCTTGAAATCCTGCTGGAGAATATCCGGGATGCCCTTGTGGTACCGTCGTAGGCAATCATCCCGCAACTTACCGGCGAAAAGGTTTTTATCTGTAAGAACGGCAAAGCAAAGTCGCAGGCCATCAAAACCGGGATACGTACCGAACGGGAGGTCCAGGTTACAGAAGGGTTGCATCCGGGTGATACGGTAATTATCACCGCCATTCTTCAGATCCGCGAGGAGATGCCTGTAACCGTTAAAGAAACCCGATGAATATCTCTTCCATCAGCATCAACCGCCCGGTATTAGCTACCGTTATTTCACTCCTGATTGTTCTTTTCGGGGCCATTGGTTATGCTTTTTTAGGAGTCCG
This sequence comes from Draconibacterium orientale, assembly GCA_020718225.1. Lineage (GTDB taxonomy): Bacteria > Bacteroidota > Bacteroidia > Bacteroidales > FEN-979 > CAIVAT01. The sequence goes on from DYSO01000180.1 coordinate 1,617, forward strand.
TGAATTCCCCAGCGTCGATCCGCCGGTGGTAACCATCACCACCAATTACGTGGGCGCCAATGCCGATGTTATCGAATCGCAGATCACCGAACCCTTAGAGGAATCGATCAACGGGATTGCCGGCATCCGTTCGCTGACATCGGTGAGCAGCGATGGCCGCAGCAACATCACGGTGGAGTTTGAGCTGAACGTGGATATGGAAACGGCAGCCAATGACGTGCGCGACCGTGTCTCCAGGGCCATCCGGAATATCCCCCCGGATACCGATCCTCCCATTGTAAACAAATCGGACGCCGATGCATTCCCTATTTTTTCATTGACCCTTCGGAGCGATGCCCGCGACCTGATGGAATTATCGGATATTGCCAACAATGTGTTTAAAGAGCGGTTACAGACCATTCCTGGTGTAAGTGAAATCAGGATCTGGGGCGAACGCCGGTATTCCATGAAACTGCTTCTTGACCCTGCAAAACTGGCCGGTTTTCAGCTTACCCCCGGTGATGTAAAAAACGCCCTGACCCGCGCCAATATTGAACTTCCTACCGGCCGTATCGAAGGTTACGGGACCGAACTGACCATCCGGACCAGTGGGCGCCTCACAACCCCCGCCGAATTTAACGACATGATCATCCTGGAAAAGAACGGGGCCGTAATCCGGATGCGCGATGTGGGCATTGCCAAACTGCTGCCTGAAAACGAGCGTACCATCATGAAAGGCAATGGGCTGATACCCATGGTAGGGGTTGCCATTACCCCGCAACCCGGGTCGAACCAGATCACCATCGTGGATGAATGTTATAAACGGGTGGCCCAGTTAAAAAATGAGATGCCCCCCGACATCCAGATCGGGACTGCCCTCGATACCACCCTGAGCATCCGCAAAGCCATCACCGAAGTACAGGAAACCATTCTGATCGCCTTCGCGCTGGTACTGCTGGTCATCTTTTTCTTTCTCAGAAGCTGGCGCACAACCCTTATCCCAATCATTGCCATTCCCATCTCGCTGATCAGTGGTTTTTTTATTATGTATGCTGCGGGTTTTTCCATCAATATCCTGACCCTGCTGGGAATTGTTCTTGCCACAGGCCTGGTTGTTGACGATGCCATTGTGGTCCTTGAAAACATTTACCATAAAATTGAAAACGGAATGGACCCGGTGGAAGCAGGGATCCGCGGCTCCAAAGAGATCTACTTTGCAATCCTTTCCACAACCGTTACCCTGGCTGCTGTTTTTCTTCCGATTATCTTCCTTCAGGGGCTCACCGGCCGGCTCTTCCGTGAATTCGGCGTGGTAGTGGCAGGCACCGTACTGGTATCGGCGCTGGTGTCGCTGACACTCACCCCCATGATGAGTTCCCGGATGCTCCGGAAAGTTGAGCATCACAATGCATTGTTCCTGTATACCGAAAACCTTCTTAACAAACTGACCGATACGTACCACCGTTCCCTCAGCTATTTCATCCAAAGGCGATGGCTGGCCATTGTCATCATGGTTGCCTCCCTGGCTATCATTGGATTTATCGGGGCCCTGTTGCCCTCCGAACTTGCTCCTATGGAAGATAAAAGCAGGTTGCAAATCATGTCGACGGCCCCGGAAGGAACATCGTTTGAATTAATGGATAAATATATCAACCAGATTGCTGCCATCGCAGATACAATTCCTGAAAAAGAGACCATGATGGCCATTACCGCTCCGGGGTTTGGCTCCTCGGTCTCTACCAATACAGGTTTTATCAGGCTATCCCTGACAGAGCCTTCGAACAGGAAACGGACGCAACAGGAAATTGCTGATGAGCTCAACCTGCTGGGAAAAAAATACAATTTTGCACGGACCTTCGTAGTCCAGGAACAAACCATTGGCGGAGGCCGGGGGGCCGGTCTTCCGGTACAATATGTGATCCTGGCCCCGGATTTTGAGAAATTGAAAAAATTCCTGCCGGCGTTTATGGAACAGGCACAAGCCAACCCTGCGTTTCAGGTGGTTGACCTGAACCTGAAATTCAACAAACCGGAATTAGCGGTGGAAATTGATCGGGACCGTGCACAAACACTGGGCATCCATGTGCGCGATATTGCCGAAAACCTACAGTTGTATTTCAGCGGCCAGCGTTATGGATATTTCATCCTTAACAGCAAACAATACCAGGTAATCGGACAAGCCGACCGGCCGAACCGCGATAAACCACTCGACCTGAGCTCTATCTATATCCGCAATAACCTTGGGGAACCCGTCCAGCTCGATAATGTTGTCAGGTTAAAGGAACAGAGCAATCCACCTCAATTATATCATTATAACAGATACGTTGCCGCCACTGTTTCAGCCCAACCGGCAAAAGGCGTCACCCTGGGACAAGGCATTGCCGAGATGCGCCGTATCGGTAAGGCCACCTTCGACGATTCGTTTTCGTCGGCGTTGGCCGGTACCTCAAAAGAGTTTGAAGACAGTTCGGGAAGTTTGCTCTTTGCGCTGGCGCTGGCGCTGGTATTGGTTTATCTGATCCTGGCTGCACAGTTCGAGAGTTTCAGGGATCCCCTGACCATTATGTTTACCGTTCCCCTGGCTCTTGCCGGGGCAGTCCTTTCGTTGTGGATATTCGGGCAAACCCTGAACATTTTCAGTGAAATCGGGGTGATTGTGCTTATCGGGATCGTTACTAAAAACGGGATCCTTATCGTTGAGTTTGCCAACCAGCGGAAAGCATCCGGTCTTGACTTGCGTGAAGCTGTAATCGATGCCGCAACCCGGCGACTTCGCCCCATCCTGATGACCAGCCTGGCGACCGCCCTGGGCGCCCTCCCGATTGCCATGGCGCTGGGGGCGGCTTCACGAAGCCGGGTACCCATGGGGATTACCATTATCGGCGGACTGATCTTTTCGTTGATCCTGACCTTATACGTGGTACCGGCTTTATACACCTACCTTTCCAAATCAAGTAAATAGTTCATTTATCGTGAATAAAAAACTGTTTTCATCCGGCATTCGATTTTCGATGTTCAATATCCGGTGTTCTTTTTTTTCCCTTCTTTTTTTATCAACGGCCTTCCCAGGGATGGCCCAGGAGATCCTGACGCTCCAGGGAGCGTTGGCAATTGGGCTGAAGAACAATTACTCAATCATCCTGCAGAAAAACGAAGAACAGATCGCGATGAACGACAACACCATCGGGAACGCCGGATTTCTTCCTTCGGTTGAATTGAATTTTGCCCAGAACAACACCATCAGTACCACCCACCAGGAACAATTCAGCGGTACTACGAAAGATGTTATCAACGCCGGTAGCAGTTCCATGAACATGGGCGCTCAGTTAAACTGGACATTGTTCGACGGGTTTCACATGTTCGTAAATAAAAAAATGCTTGGTCTCCTTGAAGACCTTGGGCAAAATGGTTCCCGGATTGTTATTGAGGGGACTGTTACCGACATCACCCTTACCTGGTATGGAATTATCCAGTTGCGAAAGCTGGTGCGCGTTGCCCAGGACGCGGTTGACCTGTCGATACAGCGAAAAAAGATTGCAGAAGCCAAGGTGACCCTTGGGGCAGGATCGCAGTTGATGTTGCTTCAATCGACTGTTGACCTCAATGCCGACAGTACCCGGTTGATCCAGCAGTTGGTTTCATTGGAAAATACCCGGGTCGACATGAACAGGTTGCTTGCACGCGATGTTGCAACCCCTTTTGAGATCGACGATACGATTTCAATCGATAAGCCCCGGCCGTACGATACCCTTTTACAAAAAGCACTGGCCCGGAATGCCGAACTCATTGCTGCCCGGTTGAACCAATCCCTCTCCCGCCTTAGCGTAAAACAGGCCCAATCGGACCGATATCCACAACTGAACGTCAATGCCGGATACAATTACAATACATGAGTCCAGTATAAAAACATAAAATAATTTAAGCTGCTGTAGCCCGATGAAATT
>DYSO01000038.1 GCA_020718225.1 Draconibacterium orientale
GGGAAAACCGGTATAAAAACGTTTTTAGCTTTAATTAACCATGGCAAAACTTGAAAAATTTATCCGGGACCATCAGGGGGAATTTGATTCTTCCGAACCAGCCCCCGGTCACTTTGAAAGATTCGAAACCCGCCTGCAACAGCAACGGGACCACATTTCGCCGGGGATGGGACGTTTTGCCATGCTCCGGGCTGCAGCGCTCATTCTCATCCTGATTGCCCTGGGTGTTTTTGTTTTCGAACTGGCAACTAAGGGCATCATGGATCATCTGATCAAACGCTCTTCCGGAACTGAATTACCCCAGGATGTGAAAGATGCTGTTCAGTATTATGATTTTCAGGTTGCCAGGCAATTGGATCAGATACACACCCTTGCTTCAGATGCCAATGAGGCACAATTGCTTAGTATGAATGCAGAAAAAGAGATGAAAAACCTTGAAAACAGCGCCCATGAATTGAAAAAGTGCCTCTCCGAAAATCCCAATAACGAACGGGTACTTGCAGCGCTGATACAAAACCAGCAAATGAAAGAAGGAATTATGAACAATATTATCCAACAGTTAACCCAGGTCAGAAATCAATAAACAATACTGCCATGAAAACCTTAATAAAAATATCACTGTTTATACTCATGTTTGTTTTACTCCTTGGAATCAAAGGGGCCAAAGCTTCCGGCGAGTTTACAAAAATCATCAAAAAAGAGTTTGCCATCAATCCCGACGGGCAACTTATCATCAATAACCGCTTTGGCCAGATTCAGTGCGCCAATTGGGAAAAAAACAGCATCTCTTTTGAAATCACCATCGAAGTTACCGCCCGGAACCAGGAAGAAGCCAACCGCATGTTTGACCGTATTGCTGTCGAATTTACAGATTCCCCTGACCGGGTTACTGCCCGGACTTCAATACAGGAGGGAAAGCGCAATGAAAAAGGCCGTTTTTCCATTGATTATTCCGTCAATATGCCGGTTTCCATCAATCTGGACCTTACCAATAAATTTGGCGATATATTTATTCAGGAGGTACAGGGCAAGGCAAAGATAAACCTCTCCTATGGGAAGCTGGAAACCAATAAACTGGCCAATTCCGATAACCTGCTCGATATCAATTTCAGTAAAGCCAATATCCATTGGATCAAAGGCGCAGTGGCGCTTCTGAAATATTCGGAAATGACACTGGAATATGCCGGAAGCCTGCATCTGGATTCCAAATTTTCAAACCTCGATGCAAATAAAATTATAGCCTTGAATATCAACTTTGAGGGTGGAGAATTAAATTTGGAAGAGGCTTCCTCCATCGAAGGTAAATCAAAATTCTCCGATTTTGATATTCATCGGATCGAACAAAGCCTTGATCTCGATATCCAGTATGGCAACTGTGATGTGCATGAAATGCCGCCCGATTTTACGAAGGTTGCCATCCGGAATAAATATGGGGATGTCTCCATCGGAATAAGCGGACAGGCAAAATACAACCTGGAGGCCGATTTGAAATTCTGCGATCTGGAATATCCGTCAGAAAAAACAAAATTTTCATTCCGTTCGACAACCCCTACCGAAAAAAATTATAAAGGTATTGTTGGCGGTTCCGAAAATCCGGCAGCCAAAGTCACCGTCAGGAGTGAATTCGGAAATGTGAGCCTGAGATGAAAAACTGAATGAATAATTAAAAACCTGATAATTTCCAATTTGTTGATCCTTTTTTGTAACCAAGCAAATCTTTTATTGTCCAATCCAAAAAATCAAAAGTTTATGAAAACAAAAGTTGCTTCATTCATTATGTTCGTGGTTCTTTTTACCATGATGTCGGGCCTTGTCGCCAGCTGTAATATCATAGGCGGCGTATATGGCGACGGAAAGGTTGTTAAGGAAACCCGCACGGTTCCCTCTTTTAATGGCATTGACATTTCGGGGGCTTTTCAGATTTATCTTAAACAGGGTGATATTGAAGAGGTCGTTCTGGAAGCCGACGACAACATCATGCCCCTGATCCGGACCCATGTTGTTGGCGGGACACTCCGGATCGGGATTGAGCAGCCAATCCGCCATGTTACGGTACTAAAGGCTTATATCACCGTTAAAGATCTGAAGAGCATTGATGTCAGCGGCGCCGTGGATCTGGAAACGGTAAACCAGATTAAAGCATCGGAGCTAAGCATTGAAGCCAGTGGCGCATCCGATTCAAAAATGGATATCTCTGTAGAACGTTTAAGACTTGATTGCAGCGGTGCAAGTAAATTCAGGTTTAGCGGTACCGCTACAACCGTCGACATGGAACTCTCCGGGGCCTCCGATATTTTTGCCTACGAACTGTCAGCCGAAAATTACAACGTTGACATCAGCGGCGCCGGAGATGCCCGGATTAATGTTTCGAAAAGGATCAGGGCCGAAATTTCAGGGGCCGGAAGCATCCGGTATAAAGGATCACCATCGGAAATTGATCAAAGCGTTTCAGGGGCCGGTTCAATAAAAAGAGCAGAATAAGCGAATTTTCAATAAATTCGCAGGCCTGATATTTTAACGATTATGATCCAGGGAAAATTTATTACCGTCGTATTGCCATCGTACAATGCAGCTTCTACATTAGAGAAAACATTCAGGGACATCCCCCACGACCTTGTTGACCATGTAGTGCTCGTTGACGATGGCAGTCGCGATAATACGGTTGAAATTGCCCATCGTTTAGGGATCGATACCATTATCAGCCACTCTGTAAACAAAGGATATGGCCACAACCAGAAAACATGCTACCAAAAAGCATTGGCGCTCAATTCCGACATCATCATCATGCTCCATCCCGATTATCAATATACACCGGCTCTGATAGCGCCTATGTGCTACCTGATTGCCAATGGGGTTTACGAAGTGGTCTTCGGTTCGCGTATCCTTGGAAAAGGGGCCCTCAAAGGGGGAATGCCATTGTACAAATACATCTCAAACCGACTGTTGACCTTCACTCAAAACCTTCTGATGAATCAGAAATTGTCAGAATATCATACCGGATACCGGGCATATTCCCGTAACGTATTGGAATCGATATCCTTTATGAACAATTCAAACGACTTTGTATTCGATAATGAAGTAGTTGCCCAGATTTTTCAGAAAGGTTATGAAATTGCCGAAATAACCTGTCCGACCCATTATTTTAAAGAAGCTTCCAGTATCAGTTTCCGGCGAAGTATGACATACGGTATTGGCGTTATGGGCGTTACACTGAAATATATGTTGTGTCGCTTCGGAATCTACCGTTCCCGGATTTTCCGGTAAAAATTGCCGTCCTTTTTAAATTTTCCGGTTAATCATGATCTGATCCGTGCGATTCAGAATTCCTGCTCCAACATCTCAAGAAAATCAGCTTCAGAGATGATCGGAATGTTTGCTTTTTCTGCTTTTTTCCGTTTTTCAGGCCCCATGTTGTTTCCGGCAATCAAATAGCTGGTTTTATTTGAAATACTTCCGACATTTTTACCGCCATGTTCTTCAATGGTCTTTTTTAATTCCTCCCTTGAAAAGTTTTCGAAAACCCCACTGACAACAAAAGTTTTGCCAAGGAGCTTATCGCTTTTTCGTAAATGTCGGGTTGGGGCCATCTCGAATTGAAGCCCTGCGGTTTTCAAACGATCCAGAAGGTTTTTTAGGGCCGGGTCCGAAAAAAACCGGAGAACGCTGTGAGCAATGGTTTCACCAATTTCATCAACTTCTGTCAGGTTTTGAAAATCCGCGTTGCGGAGATTATCCAATGATAAAAAATGGGATGCTAACTTTTTTGCCACGGTTTCGCCAACAAAGCGGATTCCCAAAGCAAACAATACGCTGTCGAAGGAAACCTGTTTCGACAGGGAAATCCCCTGCAGGATGTTGTTCACGGTTTTCTCACGAAAGCTGACAGTCCGTTCTTTTTTTTCTTCGGTTGCCGGATAGGTTTTTTCGAGGCCGATCAAACGGTCAAAAGTCAGATCGTACAAATCTGCCACATTGCTGACAAGCCCTTTGTCGTATAACAATTCTATTTTCCCTTCTCCGAGGCTTTCGATATTCATGGCTTTGCGGGAGATAAAATGTTCCAGCTTCCCTTTGATTTGCGGTGGACAGGAAGTCTCGTTAGGGCAGTACCAGGCCGCCTCCCCTTCGGTACGGACCAGGGTTGTACCGCATTCGGGACAGGTTTCAATGAATCCTGACGGAATGGCTTCAGGAGGGCGTTGTTGTGTGTCGACACCAGTGATTTTAGGGATGATTTCGCCACCCTTCTCAACAAAAACCACATCCCCGATACGGACATCCAATGCGTTCATCACATCGGCATTATGCAGGGAAGCCCGTTTTACAATGGTCCCGGCTAACAAAACCGGTTGAAGGTTGGCAACAGGCGTTACCGCTCCGGTGCGTCCGACCTGAAAATCGATCGACAGGAGCCGGGTTGCGGCCTGTTCTGCTTTAAATTTGTACGCAATGGCCCACCGTGGCGATTTAGCCGTAACCCCAAGTATTTTCTGTTGACGGAGTGAATTGACTTTAATGACAACGCCATCAATATCAAAAGGCATCTGGTGACGGGCTTTCTCTGTTGTTTTCAAATAATCGGAGATATCTTCGATGGTGCTGCAGCGTATGGTATATTCCGAAATTTTCAATCCCCACGATTTGGCCTTCATCAAGCTTTCATAATGGGAATTGAAGGGCATTGTATCCCCGGGTATGTAATAAAAGAAGCAATCGAGGCCCCGTTTGGCAACCGCTGCCGAATCCTGCATCTTGATGCTTCCGGAAGCGGCATTCCGGGGATTGGCAAAGGGCTCTTCACCATCCTCCTGACGCTGCAGATTGATTTTTTTGAAACTGGAATGAGGAAGGATGATCTCGCCACGAATCTCAAATTCATCCGGGTAATCATCACCCCGAAGTCGTAACGGAATACTTTTTATAGTCCGGATATTGGTGGTTACATCATCTCCACGGGTCCCGTCCCCGCGGGTTACCGCCGAAACCAGACTGCCATTTCTGTAAGTGATACCAATGGCGACACCATCAAATTTCAATTCACATACATACTCTGCAGGCTCCTGTAAAATCTTGTGAATCCGCTCTTCGAAATCCCTGATTTCATTTTCAGAATATGTGTTTCCGAGTGATAACATCGGGTATTTATGTTCCACCTGCCGGAATTCTTTGGTAACCCCTCCACCCACATGCCGGGTTGGGGAATCGGGCTCGGTCAGATCGGGGTATTGAAGTTCAAGTCCGGTTAACTCCTCCATCAGCATATCAAACTGATAATCGCTGATGACAGGGCGGGAGAGAATATAATAGTTGTAGTTGTGCCTCCGGATCTCTTCCGAAAGCGTATGGATGCGGTTTTTTGCTTCCATCGCATTCATCGGGCACCCTTGGTTTTCCAAATGCCGAACCTGATTTTTAACACCGTACCGGTATACCTGAACAACTCATTTTTAAGATTTGTTTTTGACAATCCTCCCTTTCGGTCTTTATAAACAACCGGGACTTCAAGAATAAACCTTTTTTGTTTTTGCATCAGGTACAGAAAACGGATAAAATAATCGCCATACCCATAAAATATTGTTCCGGTATCCACTCCGTCAAGAATTTTTTTGTTAAATGCAAAAAAACCGCTCAGGTTGTCGGTCGTCCTGACCCCTAATAAATAATGGATAAACCTGTTGAATATTTTACTTCCCAAAAACCGGAACCTGGAGGTTTCCATTCCTCCGCCAATAACATACCTCGAACCAACGGCAATGTCGAAATAATCGGTAATTTTAACCAGCAGCGGGATCAGTTTGGGAGGATGGTTGAAATCGGTATCCATGATAACCAATTTTTCGCCCTTCGATTCACGGATACCATGTAAGATGGCCGTTGCCAGCCCTTTTTCATTTTGTCGCAGCAGGGGGACGACCCGCAGATTAGCCGAAAATTCCCTGACGATCTCCTGATAGGTCCCATCTGGGCTCATGTCGTCAACAATGACAATTTCATAATCCATCTTTTCCGGTTCCAGAATTTGGATAATTTCCCGGATCAACGGATTGATTGTATCTTTTTCGTTATAGGTTGGAAGGATAACCGATACTTTCATAGGGTGCATTGTTGAATGGATGCCAGCAGGGAATCCGCGATATAATGGATTTCTTCATCCTGCAGGCCGATGTAGGTCGGTAAACTGATTCCTTCGCGGGAGATGACCGAACTGTTGGGATACGTACCGCGTATAAAATCTGAATGCTGATAAAACGGCATCTCATGAATGGGATAAAAAACAGGGCGGGTATCAATTTGTCTCTTTTTCATGGCATCCATAACAGCATCCCGCTGCGTAAGGGTGAGGCCCTTCATCCGAATTGTAAAAATCCAGTTGACACTGCGTTGTCCATGGGTCGACTGTAGGACGATCCCGGGAGAATTACTGAAACAATTTTGATAGGTCTGGTAGATATGATCCCGCCGGGCCAGTAAGTCGTTCAGTTGTTCCATCTGTGCAAGTCCTACTGCTGCCTGCATATTGGTCATCCGGTAGTTGAACCCGAGATGGTCGTACCAATATTTTTTTGTTCGGTTCATTCCATGATCCCGAAGGATGCGCATCCGTTCAGCAAGTTCATCGTTGTTGGTAATACACATGCCACCCTCACCGGTAGTGATTATCTTATTCCCAAAAAAACTGAAACATCCGATATCTCCGAAAGTACCTGTTTTCATCCCTGAATACTTGGCGCCTAAGGCTTCTGCACAATCTTCGATAACGATCAACTTGCGGGTATGGGCGATTTCCGTGATTTCTTTTAACCGTACCGGATTCCCGTAAAGATGAACAGGGATAACAGCCCTGGTTTTTGTTGTTACATTTTTAATCATTTCATCCGGGCTGATATTCCAGTCATCCTGTTCCACATCAACAAGTACCGGAATGGCATTGCAGTACCGGACACTGTTTGAGGTGGCAATAAACGTCAGGTCAGGGACAATGACTTCATCCCCGTTTTTTATTCCCGCGGCAGCCAGGGCAAGATGGAGGGCAATCGTTCCATTGTGCGTGGCAATGGCGTATTTTACGCCATGATAATCGGCAAATGCCTTTTCAAAACTTTCGATATATTTTCCGATGGAACTGATCCATCCGCTTTCCAGGGCGTCGAGTACATATTTTTTTTCATTGCCAAGGAAGGAGGGTTGGGCAATATTTATTTTTTTTTCGTTCATGAAGTTATTCGATTTTTTGGGGGATGACAGCCGTATTCCGGTAAATAATGATCCGTCGGTTCTTGTTGATGGGATTCAGCCAGTGTATAAAATGATCCATGTTTCCCGGGTCGATGGTTGTTTCATATACAAGATAGGGGAAGAACGTTCGTGCTTTATCGACCATTGGTCTGATATCCCGATCGGTTGTAAAGAGAATAAATGCAGGTGGGGTTGTTTTTGAGCGGGCAGCGAGATGGAGCACAGAGTCAACACAGGGATTCTTACTTGTTTCACTGAAACAACGGGGCCATTGACCTAAATAAAATTTGGGCATCAGTTCCGGTTCATTTCGTGAATCCAGAACGGCGAAAGTTTCTATGTAGGGATATTTTGAAAGGTACGACATGGCTTCCACCCGGGCTTTTTTTGAATAGGTCAATGAAAAAGCAAACAATAAAACCGTATTGATAACCCAGAAAAAAGACCAGCAAATCGTCATCAGCCGCTTATTCCGGCCCCAGAACCCTGATTTATCAACGAAACTTCTCCAGCCAATGGTACCGGTTATGATGAGAAACGGGATTAAGGGCAGGATAAACCGTTCCTGCTTATTCGGGAAATAGGAATGAAAGATAAAAAACAGTAAAACCGGCAGAAAAACAATAAGAACCCTTTTCCACTCTCTGATAAAACCGAAAAGAAGAAAAAGGCTTATCGGAGGGATAAGCAACCCGGATAACGTCAAAAAATAGTTATACCATGGAAGTGAAATATAATCGTTTCTTTCTGTGATGCATACATTCACATAGGCCACCATTTCAGCAAAAGGTTTTCCCCAGATAAAAAAATCGATTCCTCCCTGAATCAGGGCTACAACCAAAAGGCTTCCTATTGAAACAGCCACGATTTCCTTCCATCTTTTTTGAAATAAAAGAACGAGACTCAAACCAACCGGGAAAAAAAGCGTTTGTGGCCTGATATTAAAAGCCAGTCCGAAAAACAACCCTGCCAGGAAAAAGGAAAAAAATGGTTTTAATGTGGCTGGAGGCCGGAAGGTTACCCAATATCCAAGTACCAAAAAGGGAATTGATGCCATCTCAACCAGGTTTCTGACACTCATCCACGGCATAAACCAGAACACAGCGAGCAGAAGTCCGGCAAGACGCGCCGATTTTTTCCCATCCAGGGTTTCAGTAATCCGGTAACCATAATATACCGTGATCAGCGATAAACTTGCGTGAATCAACCGGACGATGAACATTTTATCCTGAGGCCCGGTGATCCCGGCCCAATTCAGGAATGTAAACAAAAGATAATGAAGTCCGGGATAAAAGAAACTATGGCCGGTTGGTCCCTTATTCAGGTTGCTGCCCGGTAACCAGTCGTTGTAATCGTAGCCGTCTGTCCATGAACCCGACGATTCAATAACAATAAAATGATCATCGACCATGCCCCATCCTTTGGCAAAGAAGACCGCCAGCAACCGGAACAGCAGGGCCAGTATCATGATGCATGCCAGGGGTTGTTCTTCCCAGTATTTTCTTACTGTTTTATTCATTTTTCCCGACTTCTGTTTTTCTTTGGATATTCCATGATCTGACAGGATCACGTAAGCATAGACCATTCGTAATAATAATATCCGTAATCAACCGGATTGATGCACATGATGGGAATTTGAGCGTCATTGAACATAAGCCGTTCACTCCATGCCGACAGGCTAAAACCGGGTATATCCATATTGGGCCTGGTTATCATCAACACCAGATCGGCTTGTTTATAAATGCTGTATGAGATTACCTGGTCAGCAAAACTTCCGGCTTTCTCAGCATGCGTTATGGTGTAAGGGAGTTTTTCATCATCAAAAATATCGGTAATTTGCTGTGTGATGATCTGAATGCGTGCATTCAGGGCGCTATCCTTTTCAAGAGAAAGGAAAAGATGAATTTCAGATTGAAACAGCTTGCCCATGAGTTTTGCCCATTGAACGGCCTGTCTTGGTTCCAGGTCATTGCTTACCGGAAAAACGATATTTTTATACCCATCCCGGAAGGAACGTTTTTGAACAACCACAACCGGAATTTGAGATTCGCCGACCACCTTGAGCGCATAGCTTCCGAAAACATGCTGAAGTCCCTGTTTTCCGTGGGTGCCAAGGACCATCAGGTTCGCTTTCAGTTTCTCGGCAACTTCATTGATGATAGTAAAAATACTTCCTTCTTCTGCCAGGGTATCCACCACGATTTCATATTTTTTTTCATAATACTTCTTATACTCTTTCAGTCGCCATTCCACATAGTCGGCGCCGACATTTTTTTTCTTCAGGGCAGCTTTTGTCTCTTTGTTTATGACATGGAGGATACAGACTTTATATCCCAGAAAACGGGCGAGTTTCACGCCATGGGAGATCGCATTTCCACAAACTTCAGAAAAATCAGTCGGGATCAATACAACACGGTTGTAAGTTTTACTCTGCTTCGATTGTGACATAATTGAAAGATTTACGGTTTATGGTATGGGTTTATAAGCTCCGGCCGATGTCAGAATTTTTTTTATCTGATTCAGATGGTCTGATTTTTTCTTTTTTCGCAGGGAATTGGCGGATGAGGTAAAGAACTGGTGCCCTTCAAGGAAATCTACTTGTATTTCGAGCCATTCCTGAAAGTTTGTCAGGCGGATCCCGAGATTTTTCCATTCCAATTGGAGTTCGAAAGAATGGATGAAAAAATCATCGCGTCCCAGGTAGTCCAGATCGGCATCACAGAGGATTTTTTCGGGGAGGGAGATGGCTTTTTGAGGTAACTTTGTGATCATAATCAGCCCGGCGATTTCTTCGATATCTGCTTGTGAATAACCAAACCCGGGAAGGGTTTCACGAGCAATTGAAACGGAGATTGCTTCATGGTCCCGGTATTGCGTAAGAATCCCTGAATCGTGGTAAAGGGCGGCGGTTTCGAGTAATATTTTCTGCTGGCCATTCAATTTCTCAAGATCTGAAAGGAGATGCGATGCCTGAAGAACATCCAGGGTATGGCCGATGCTGTGGTAACAAAACACCGGGGTCAATTCATTTTTTAAGCGGGTCAGGATGTACTTTTTCGCTCCCTTAAAATCCATGGTAAAAGGTGAATATTTTGTAAAAGTACAAAAAAATGAGATGAGAAAGGCCTCTTAGCCCAGAATCTTCATCCGGTGAATGGTATCGGCGGGATCGGGTGAATGAAAGATGGCATTTCCGGCAACCAGTACATCGACTCCCGATTTAATCAGTTTTAAACCATTTGACACATCAACCCCGCCATCCACTTCAATCAGGAAACTGGCATTATTTTGATCTCTGAGTTCCCTGAGCTTTTTGATTTTATCGTAACTCTGAACAATGAATTTTTGCCCTCCGAACCCCGGGTTCACCGACATGATTAAAACCAGGTCAACATCTTGGAGTATGTCGTTCAGCATTGTTACTGGAGTATGGGGGTTGAGTACCACACCGGCTTTCGCCCCCGATTTTTTTATGGCCTCCGTCGTCCTGTGGAGATGATGGCATGTTTCATAATGAACGCTGATGATTGCTGCTCCGTATTCGCGGAAACGGTCGATATAACGGTCAGGATCGATGATCATCAGATGCACATCCAGTGGTTTCCGGGCCTTAAGGGCAATCTGTTCAATCACCGGAAATCCGAATGAAATGTTGGGGACAAACACGCCATCCATTATATCCAGATGGATCCAATCTGCTTCACTGCGGTTGATCATTTCAATATCGTCGCCGAGGTTCAGAAAGTTTGCCGACAGGAGGGAAGGGGCTATCAGGTGCGGCATTTTTGGAGATTTAAGATAAACGATCTTTGATTTCGTTTATTTATTAACCAAGGTAGGTTTTTAATATTTTACTCCTGGAGGTATGTTTTAATCGACGGATTGCTTTTTCTTTGATTTGCCGCACTCTTTCACGGGTAAGATCAAATTTTTCGCCGATCTCTTCCATGGTCATCGGATGGCTCCCGTTCAGGCCGAAATAGAGCCGTATCACGTCGGCTTCACGTTGGGTGAGGGTTGAGACAGCCCTTTCTATTTCCCGTTTCAGCGATTCGTATAACAATCCATTATCGGGTGTGGTATTTTCCTCGCTGCGCAGCACATCGTACATGGTGTTGTCCTCATCCTGGATCAGAGGCGCGTCCATGGAAACATGCCGCCCGGAATTCCGCATCGATTCTTTGACTTCGTTTTCGGTTACTTCAAGCAGATTGGCAATTTCACCTGCATTGGGTTCCCGTTCATATTTTTGTTCTAATTGTGCGTAAGCTTTGTTGATCTTATTAATCGATCCGATTTTATTCAGTGGGAGCCTGACGATACGCGATTGTTCGGCCAGGGCCTGAAGGATGGATTGTCTGATCCACCAAACCGCATATGATATGAACTTGAACCCTCTTGTTTCATCGAACCGCTGGGCAGCTTTAATTAACCCAAGATTCCCTTCATTAATTAAATCGGGCAGGCTCAGCCCCTGGTTTTGATATTGTTTGGAAACCGATACCACAAACCGAAGGTTGGCTTTGGTCAGTTTTTCGAGCGCTGCCATATCGCCCTGTTTGATCCGCTGGGCGAGGGCAACCTCTTCATCAGCAGTGATCAGTTCCACTTTACCAATCTCCTGCAGGTATTTATCCAACGAAGCAGTTTCTCGATTGGTAACCTGTTTCGTAATTTTTAACTGCCGCATGTGAATGAAATTTTGGGTGCCTTGTGGACTGGTTTACGTAAAAATCAATTTAAGGTTACATTTTACTCTATCTTCTTGGGCCCCGGCGATCGCCACCCCGGTCCCGGTCTCGGTCCCGGTCGCGGTCGCCACTTCGGTCATGGCCACGGTCGGAACGGTTTTCAGAACGATGTTCGGGCGTCCGTTCAACATATCCTTCGGGTTTGGGCAACAATGCCCTGCGTGAAAGTTTCAGTTTTCCGGTTTTCGCATCAACTTCGATAAGCTTTACTTCTACCTCATCGCCAACTTTCAAAGCATCTTCAACTTTTTCCAACCGCTTCCATTCGATTTCCGAAATATGCAACAAACCGTCCTGGTTTGGCATGATTTCAACGAAAGCTCCGAATGATTGGATGTTTTTTACTTTTCCACGGTAAATTTCACCAACTTCGGGGACAGAGGCAATGCGTTTGATCTTTTCGATTACTTTATCCCTGGCTTCAAGGTTATCGGCAACAATATCCACAATACCAAAATCGCCGACCTCTTCGATCACAATGGTGGTACCTGTTTCGCGTTGCATCTCCTGGATAACTTTTCCACCGGGACCGATGATGGCGCCGATAAATTCTTTGGGGACTTTGATCTGGGTGATGCGGGGTACAAATGGTTTATAGTCTGCCCTTGGCGTCGAAATGGTTTTTTCCATTTCCGAAAGGATATGCATCCTTCCCCGGCGGGCCTGTGCCAAAGCTTCTTTAAGAATTTCAAAGGAGAGGCCATCCACTTTAATATCCATCTGGCAGGCGGTAATCCCGTCGCGGGTACCACAAACCTTAAAATCCATATCGCCCAGGTGGTCCTCATCACCCAGAATATCCGATAAAACCACATAGCGTTTGTTATCGGTGATCAGCCCCATGGCGATTCCGCTGACAGGTTTAATAAGTTTGACGCCGGCATCCATCAGCGCCATGGTCCCCGCACAGACCGTAGCCATGGAGGAGGATCCGTTTGATTCGAGGATATCGGAAACAACCCGGATGGTATAAAGATTCTCAGGGCCCTGGGGGATCATGTTCTTTAAGGCGCGCAGGGCAAGGTTCCCGTGTCCGATCTCCCGGCGTCCGGTGCTGCGTATCGGTTTGACTTCACCAGTGGCAAAGGATGGGAAATTATAATGCAGGATGAAACTGACTTTTTCTTCAATAACGGCGCCATCAATGACTTGTGCATCGAGTTTGGTGCCAAGGGTCACCGTGGTAAGGGACTGTGTTTCGCCACGGGTAAAAACGGCAGAACCATGGGCTGCGGGCAGGTAATCAATTTCTGACCAGATGGGCCGGATTTCATCCAGCATCCGTCCGTCAACCCGCTGGCGATGGTCCATCGTGGCGTTGCGTATTGCCTCTTTTTCAACATCATGAAAATACCTGCCAATTAAAGAGCCCTTTTCCAGTTTTTCTTCTTCAGTCAAACTTTCAGTAAAGGATGTACAAATGGTATCGAGGATTTTTTTTCGTTCCTGCTTGTTTGCAACCCCGCTTTTGGCCATGTCGTAAACCTGCTGATAGGTTGCAGCCCTGACCTTTTCCTTGAAACCGGGATCGTTGTTTTCATGACAATAGGTACGCTTGATTTTTGATTTTTCAACCATCGATGCCAGTTCTGACTGGGCCCGGCATTGTTCTTTGATCGCTTCATGGGCAACGCGGATGGCTTCAACCATGTCGTCCTCCGAAACTTCCTTCATTTCACCTTCAACCATAACAATGTTTTCTGCCGAGGCGGCAACCATAATGTCAATGTCTGATTCAGCCATGGTTGCAATGGTAGGATTGACGACAAATTGTCCGTTTACACGACCAATCCTTACTTCGGAAATCGGTCCGTGAAAAGGGATATCACTCACAGCAAGGGCTGAAGAAGCGGCCAGACAGGCCAGCGCATCGGGTAAAAAGTTTTTATCGGCCGATATTAAAGTCACAATGACCTGGACTTCAGCATGAAAATCATCCGGAAAAAGAGGGCGGAGGGCCCGGTCGACCAGGCGTGATATCAGTACTTCATAATCTGATGGGCGTGTTTCCCGTTTAAAAAAGCCTCCGGGGAACCGGCCGGCAGCCGCATATTTTTCACGGTATTCCACGCTCAGGGGCATGAAATCGACGTTTTCTTTGGCATCCTGAACAGCTACTACGGTGGCAAGCAACATAGTGTCACCCATTTTTACCACAACAGAACCATCGGCTTGCTTGGCAAGTTTGCCGGTTTCAAGGGTAATCTCTCTTCCATCGGCAAGCGTAAAAGTTTTTATTATTCCATTCATTTGGTTTGTCTCTTTCAGATATTAAAAGAGGCAATGATCCATTGCCTCTTTGTTTCACTATTTTAAATAAAAATTATTTCCGGATTCCCAGTTTCCGGATGATGGTACGGTACCGCTCAATATCTTTATTTTTCAGATAATCAAGAAGTTTCCTTCGTTTACCGACCATGATCACGAGCGAACGTTCAGTGACCATGTCCTTTTTGTTAACCTTCAGGTGTTCAGTCAGATGTTGGATCTTCATGGTAAACATGGCCACCTGTGCTTCAGTAGATCCGCTGTCAAATTCCGATTTTCCGTAATCTTTAAATGCTTTCTTTTTTACTTCTGGCGCTAAATTCATTGTGTTCAGTATTGTTTCTGATTATCTGGTTAATTATATGATCCGGTTTTTTTTATGGGCTGCAAAGGTACTAATTTCTTTTCAAAATCCAAATATATTAAGCACATTTCGGCTAAATCTTATCTGTCAGACACTATTGTTATAAGTTTGGCTGCTCAGGCCTCATCAATATGCGATTCAGTGTCCTCGCCATATTTGTTAAACAGAGCCCTGAGCCTGATAACAGCTTCTGTACTTAATCCGGTCAATTCAGAAACATCGGCATCGGTCATGTTTCTTTTAAACCCGTATACCGCAGTTTTATACCGGGCTATCTTTTCCCCTTGCTCAAGTCCTACTTTTATTCCTTCTAATCTTCCTTTTTCTATTCCTGCTTCCAGTCCTTTTAACTCGGCGCCTTCAACCAATGTGCGCTCCACGCGCACCTGGTCCCAATAACGTTCGTACAGTTCCAACTCCCCTCTGGTAAATACAGATTCTTCAAGGCAATCAATAGCCACCCGGATTTCGCTTTGGTTCATCAACTCGTCTGCGATTCCGAGGCTGTTTTCATCAATTTCCGTTAAAAACCGCAGCCATAAAACCTGAAGCTTCTTTTGCGACAAGTTTTCAGGCTTAAACTTGGGCAATTCAATAAAAACAAACTCCAATCTATCTAAACATTTGTACTTTTGATATCGTCTGATGGGATTCAGCCGCGGAGATAAAAATAAATGGAAACTTTAAAAAAAGTTTAAAAAAGTTTATGTATTGATTATTTATCCATCTTGTTAATCGTCAATTGTTTGTGCTATGGAAAAATTTGCTGAAGAATTCAAAGTAAAAGGTGAAGAATTGGTTGAGAAAGTCAAGCAATTAATTCACGAGGGAAATGTAAGGCGCCTCATCATTAAAGATGAAGATGGAAAAGTCTATCTTGAAATTCCGGTCACTTTTGGCATAATCGGAGCGCTCATCGCCCCGGTGCTTGCAGCGGTAGGCGCTGTGGCTGCCATGGTAGCCGATCTGAAAATCGAAGTTGTCCGGAAGGAAACCGACGATACCCGGAAACAACCTGAAAAACCTGAAAAACAGGGAGAAGGCAAAGTTTAACCTTCCGGTTCCTGAAACAGGGAATAGGCAAGTTTGGCCTGATGAATCAACATTTTAGTGCCGTTCATCACCTTGCACTTTTTAGCCAGCCCCTGTTTCAGGAACCGGGTCTGTGGTGGGTTGTATATCAGGTCGATCAGAAAATGGCCCGGGGTGAGGTATTCGTACGGAATGGGTGGAAACGCATTGATATCCGGGTACATTCCGACGGGCGTGGCATTGATAATACATTTGTAATCATCCATTGTTTGGGGGGTAAGTTCACCATACGGGATGGTGTTTTCGGTTTTGTTATAACGTGAAACAAAACGATAATTGACGTGCACCGACCGTAGCGCATGAGCTACCGCTCGCGCCGCGCCCCCTGTTCCTAAGATCAACGCTTTCGAAAATGGCGCCGGATGTGGCAGTGATTGTAAAAACCCGCCGGCATCGGTATTGTAACCACGGGTATGGTAAGTCTTTCCATCCCTGAAAATCTTTATTGTATTGACAGCGCCGATACTTTGTGCTGTTTCATCCAGTTCGTCCAGAAATTCAATGATCTTTATTTTATATGGGATGGTCACATTCAACCCGCAAAGTTCCGGTTGACTTTCAATCAACGCGTGAAAGCCTTTCAGATCGTTGATTGGAAAAAGCCGGTATTCATGATTGTGTTTTCCCTCCTGCCTGAATTTTTCATTGAATACATCGGCCGAATTCGAATGACCGAGTGGAAAACCAATCAGGCCGTACAAAACCATGATGCAGGTTACTTGGGTTGGAATTTTTGAAGTTTGGCCGGCAGAAACTGGAAAAAGGTATCGCCACGTAAACCAAGACGAAGGGTTTCAAGCGGAATGATCTCAGCAGGAGGGATGTTGCCAAGGTTGACATTGGCCCCAAAATGCTTGATAAACCATACTTGTTGTGATTTCAATGGCGCTTCCCATAAAATTTTATCAGCCTGAACTTTGGAAAGTATTTTATTGATGAGGGCAACATGGGCTTTCCCGGTCGGACGGTAGATCCCCACATTTCCGCTCTCACGGGCTTCGCCAATGACTTTGAATGATCCGGCCTGTAATTCTTTCTGCATCATGTCTATCCAACGGTTCGGGGCGATCATGATCCCTGATTCTTTGGAGCCAACTTCAGAAAGGACGGTGTAATCCCTCGACAATGTATGAATGTATTCGCATTTCACATCATGATCCATCAACATGGACCCATCAGAGACTTCAATGGTATCCAGCCCTAACTTGTCGATGTATTTACGGTATTCATCAAACATATTACGGATGATGAAAGCTTCAAAAAGAGTCCCGCCAAGATAAACTTTAATTCCTCCATTTTGATAAACCCTCACTTTTTCCGGTACCTGTTTGCTGACAACAGAAGTCCCAAATCCAAGTTTTACAAAGTCGGTCAGATGGCCGGCTGAGGCAACAAAATCTTCGGCTTCCCTGAGGCTGAGGCTTTTATCCATGACCATGGCAATTCCTGTTTGGCGTGGTTTCGACGCGCGATCGGGTAAAAATGTTAGGTTCATATCGTCAGATGATTTGGGGTTTATCTTTATGATTGATTTTATATGCTTCAATAATATCTATGATCGAAGAAAATAACACGGCATCGGGAAAGGTTGTGAAAAGACGCGTATGGCCTTCAAAGTCAAGTTGCAGGGCCTGACCGAGGGTCTCTCCGGCTTCCCTGGTCTTTCCCAGCATAAAAAGGTAATATGCCAGACTGAAGTAAAAATCTGGTTGAAGTTCATGGTAATGCAATCCTTCCTGCAACACCATGGATGCTTGTTCATAATCTTTCTGATCGGCATAAACCACAGACAGATCTAACCAGATATCAGCATCCTCCGGGTCCAGTTCCGTGACTTTACGGTAAGCGGCGATACCCTCTTCAAATTTCGATAATTTTATCAGTATGTCACCCAGGATGAACCAGTATTCGGGGACTGAAGGCGCCAGTTTTAGCGCTTTTTGAATATAGGGGATGGCCATCTGGGGTTTTCCCAGTTCATCGTTACAAATCCCCATCCCAAGCCATGCATCTGCAAATTCCGGATCCAGCCCTATCGATTTTTGATAATATTCAATAGCAAGATTAAAATTCTTCTGTTTTTCGTAACACTCGGCAATGTAATAGTATGTTACAGGTTCAGGATCTTCATGATAGAAGGTCTCGAAGTAGGTCTCAATGGCTTTGTCGTAATTCCCTATGTTGGCATAGCAATTTGCCTTGTTGAAATAGGCTGAAGAAAAGGTTTCGTCAATGGCTAAAACAAAATCATAGGCATCAATGGCTTTCTCGTAAAGTTCCTGGTTGCTCAGGGCAATCCCCAGATTGAACCAGGCTGCCAGGGAATAAGGATGCTTGTCGAGGAAATCCGATAAAAATGAAATACTGCGCTCTGTTTGCAGCGAAACTTCACAACAAAACGAAAATTCATACAGTGCGGGGTCATTTTCCGGATTGATGGCCAGTGCTTTTAAGAGAAAATCAATGGCTTTATCATAGTTTCCCAGGTTCTCATATTCAAAGGCAATGTTTGAATATATATCATCCGGAAATTCAGCCCCGTTTACTGCCTGCTTGTATGCGCTGATTGCTTTTTCAGGTTTTTCGAGCTGACTGTAAAGATTCCCCCTCGAAAGGTGCAGGTCGCTATCTCCGGTGTTGATGTGATCTGTCTCTTTCAGGATCTTTAGCGCCTCTTTATCTTTGTTGCTGTTGATATGGTTTTGGGCCAGTTTCAGTTGTAAGTGAATGTTCCCGGGATGTTGTTCAAGCGCCCGCTGGATGGTCAGAAATGCTTTGCGTTGATCATTTTTGAAAAAATAGTACTCTATGATCTCTTCAAATTCATCGACATCAAAAAAAAGAGGATGGTCTTGTTGAAGCATTTTTTCAAAACGCGTCACAAGAGATAAGGTCTCACTATCGAAATTGGATTCAAAAGCTTCTTCCATCTGCGGTTGGGGACTGGGCGCCCCCGGGTTCTAAAATCCCAGGCAAAAGTAGTAAAAATAACCATACGGGAACCCGGTGCCGGTGCCAGATTTCATTTTTTTTTAACAATGGCAGCGGAGTGAAAAAAAATACTATACTTTTGCCTAAAACTCTGATATGACACTGATAAAGTCAATTTCCGGTATCCGCGGAACCATTGGGGGAGATACCGGTCATGGTCTTACACCTGTTGATATTGTTAAGTTTACCTCGGCGTATGCATTATTTCTGAAGAATGACAAGCCTTCTGTTAAGCTAAAAGTAGTTATAGGACGCGATGCCCGAATTTCGGGGTTGATGGTCAGCAATTTGGTGACAGGTACCTTACTTGGAATGGGTGTGGATGTTCTCGATATCGGGCTGACTACCACGCCTACAGTCGAAATTGCAGTTGTTGATACAAATGCCGATGGCGGGATTATCATTACGGCAAGCCACAATCCAAAGCAATGGAATGCCCTTAAATTATTGAATGCCCTGGGTGAATTTCTTTCTGATGCCGATGGGAAGCAGATTCTTGCATTGGCCGATTCCGGTGATTTACAATATGCCGGGGTTGACCAACTTGGGAAATACCAAACGGATGACTCTTATATTGAAAAGCACATCCAAAAAATTCTCCGGCTCCCGCTGGTTGATACCGAAGCCATCCGGAATGCACACTTCCGGGTGGTCATCGATGCAGTAAATAGTACCGGCGGAATTGCCATCCCTCATTTACTGAATGCATTGAATGTTGCCCAAATCGACCGGTTATTCTGTGATCCTACCGGTCATTTTCCACACAATCCCGAACCACTCCCCGAACACCTTTACGACATCTGTGAAAGCGTGGTCAAAAATCAGGCAGATGTTGGTTTTGTTGTTGACCCCGATGTTGACAGGCTGGCTATAATCAATGAAACAGGTGGCTTTTTCGGGGAAGAATATACGCTTGTTGCCGTTGCCGATTATGTCCTTCAGCATAAAAAGGGAAACACGGTTTCCAACCTTTCTTCCTCCCAGGCGCTTAAAGTGATCACGGAAAAAGCGGGTGGGACCTATTATGCATCAGCCGTAGGGGAGGTCAATGTGGTTGCCATGATGAAAGAAACAAAGGCCGTCATCGGTGGCGAAGGGAATGGTGGCGTTATTTATCCCGATCTCCATTATGGTCGCGATTCCCTTGTGGGTATTGCCCTTTTCCTGACCCATCTGGCCAAATCCGGAAAAAAATGCTCAGCCTTACGTCAGCAATATCCCGATTTTTTTATATCCAAAAATAAAGTTGAATTTTCTCCGGATATGGATATTGACCTGATCCTGAAAGCTATAACTAATAAGTATAAAGAATATCCGATCATTACATTGGACGGGATTAAAATACATTTTGACAAGGAATGGGTTCATCTGCGCCGTTCCAACACCGAACCCATCGTTCGGATTTATGCTGAAAGCGATCAGATAAGCAAAGCGGATACCCTTGCCAATAAAATCCTTAACGATTTCAAAGAGATCCTTCAAGATATCTGACGTTATGCTAAAAAAAATGACAAAGAAAAAACGGAAGGCGCCGAAATATAAAGTCATTTCGATCAAAATCACGGCCAGACAAAAGAAATCATTGAAAAATTATTGCACATCCCGCCATACGACCCCCAATAAAATCATCAAAAAAGCCATCGGGCCTTTCTTGAATAATTATGCCGGGCTTGAAGTGAAAACCCCCCAGATTAAAGTAAACCAACTTGAACTTTTCACCCTGGAGTAATCTTATTTTCTTGTAATTA
Organism: Draconibacterium orientale; assembly: GCA_020718225.1. Classification (GTDB taxonomy): domain Bacteria; phylum Bacteroidota; class Bacteroidia; order Bacteroidales; family FEN-979; genus CAIVAT01. The sequence continues at coordinate 20,451 of DYSO01000038.1, forward strand.
ATAATTCGTACGGAGTCCGGTTTAAAATTGAACGGCCCAGCGTGATTTTATCCGTGTGTTCAAGCTCGTCGCCTATGGATATACCCCGGGCAATGGCGCTTAAAGTAACAGGGTAGGCCGTAAGTTTCCGGTACAGGAAAAAATTGGTGGTATCCCCTTCAATGGTAGTGGGCAAAGCAAGAATAACCTCTTTTACTGTTCCCCGCTCAACCCTCGAAAATAAGGCATCCATAGTCAGGTCCTGAGGGCCAATACCTTCCATGGGCGAAATAATACCTCCGAGTACATGGTACAACCCGTTGTATTGTCCGGTGTTTTCGATGGCCATCACATCCCTGACATCCTCAACAACACACACCAGCGATTGGTCCCGTTTGTGATCGGAACAAATCCCGCAAAGCTCCTGGTCGGAAATATTTTTACATTCCCGGCAATAAATAACATGATTTCGCATTGTTATTATGGCATTGCCCAAGGCTTCAACTTCGGCCTGCGGACGTTTTAACAGATGCAGGGCCATCCGCAACGCTGTTTTCCTGCCGATCCCCGGAAGCCTGGCAAGTTCGTTCACGGCTTGCTCTAACAGTTTTGAAGAATAGGTATGCAAGAAGATTATTGTTTACTTTGCAAATGTAAAATTTTCTCCCGTATGTTCCGGATTTACATCCTCTTTCTGTTATCTCTATTTCCTTTGTCCATTTATGCACAAGATACCCTGAACCAAACCGATCCGTCAGGAAGAAAGCAGGGTTACTGGAAAAAAACCGACTCCGCCGGTCATCTCGTTTATGAAGGTAGTTTTAAGGATGGTGAACCTGTTGGGACTTTCCGCTATTTTTATCCGGATGGAAAAATTAAAACCATCTCAACCCTTTCACAGAATGGGACACATGCCCTGGTCGTTTCCTATTTTCAAAACGGTCAAAAAATGGCTTCAGGAACCTACCTCAATGAAAAGAGGGACAGTCTCTGGCAGTTTTATAGTGAAAAAGACGGCGCCCTGGTTTCAGAAGAGTATTATAAAACAGGCGCAAAAAACGGAATATCCAGGGTTTTCTTTTCAGGGGGCGGGGTGGCTGAAAAAACAACATGGAAAAATGGCGTCATGGACGGCCAATCAGAACAGTACTTTTCTGATGGCAAAATTAAAGTGAGGTTAACCTATAAAAACGGAGAAAAAAACGACGCTTTTACCACCTATTTCTTGTCGGGCCAACCGATGATTTCCGGTCAATATCGGAATGGTCACCCTGCCGGACATTGGATTTATTACAATGAAGATGGATCGGTTCTCAGGTTTGAGGATTATTAACAAACACAAGCTTCCCCTCTTTTTCATCCAGCAGGATGGTGTCCTCTTTATCAATTTTTCCCTCCAGGATCAGTTTTGATAACTCATTCAATACCTGTTTCTGCAAAACCCGTTTAATGGGCCTTGCCCCATACTGAGGGTCAAAACCAACCCTGGCCAAATGTTTAATTGCATGATCGGATGCTGAAATGTGAATGTCGTTTTTCTCTAACATTTTTTGGATCATCTGAAACTGTAGCTCAACTACCCTCCCAATCTCTTCTCTGGTCAATGGCTGAAACATGATGATCTCGTCCACACGATTAAGAAATTCGGGCCGGATGCTTTTTTTTAATAACTCGAAAACTTTTTCACGGGTTTGGTTAACGATCTCTTCCCGGTTATTGTCATTCACTTTTTCAAGGTTTTCCTGAATGATCATCGACCCGATGTTCGATGTCATAATGATGATGGTATTTTTAAAATCAACGGTCCGCCCTTTATTGTCGGTCAAACGGCCATCATCTAAAACCTGCAGCAGGATATTGAACACATCCGGATGTGCTTTTTCGATTTCATCCAGGAGCACTACTGCATATGGTTTTCTTCGGACAGCTTCTGTTAATTGTCCGCTTTCTTCATATCCAACATACCCCGGGGGCGCCCCAATTAAACGCGAAACCGTATGCCTTTCCTGATATTCCGACATGTCGATGCGTACCATGCTGCTCTCGTTATTGAACAGGAATTCAGCCAGGGTTTTAGCCAGCTCTGTTTTTCCGACTCCGGTGGTCCCAAGGAAAATAAAAGATCCGATCGGGCGTTTGCTGTCCTGCAACCCTGCCCGGCTGCGGCGTATGGCATCAGCAATGGCCCCGATGGCCTCTTCCTGACCAACGACCCGCATGTGCAGTTCCGTTTCCAGCCCCAATAATTTTTGTCTCTCACTTTGAAGCATCCTGCTGACTGGGATGCCGGTCCATCGTGAAATCACATCGGCAATCTCTTCTGTTCCCACCTCTTCATTGACCAGCGGATTCTCTTTTTGAATGACAGAAAGTTTGGCTTTAAATTGTTCTATCTCCTTTTCTGCCTGTGGAATTTTCCCGTATCGTATTTCAGCCACTTTTCCCAGGTCGCCGGTACGATTGGCCTGATCGGCCTCAAGTTTCAGGTTTTCAATTTCGTTTTTCCGCGCCTGGATCTGCTCAACAAGCTCTTTTTCTGATTTCCAACGGGCTTGAAGCGCTTTTTGTTCATCTTTCAGATTGGCTATCTCCTGGGTAATGGTGGCCAGCCTCTCCTGGTCGTTTTCCCGCTTCATGGCTTCCCGCTCAATTTCCATTTGCCGTAAATGACGTTCCATTTTTTCAAGATCTTCGGGCAATGAATTAATTTCCAACCGAAGTTTTGAAGCCGCTTCATCAATCAGGTCTATGGCCTTATCAGGTAAGAACCGTTCTGTTATATAGCGCTGGGAGAACTCAACAGCCGCAACAATGGCTTCATCTTTAATCCTT
>DYSO01000181.1 GCA_020718225.1 Draconibacterium orientale
ATTGGAATTATTCATTTAAACCAAAACTGTTATAAGTTATTTATAAAGCGTTCCTAAATTTAGAAACTGATAAAATTCAATGAACGGTTTCGACGAAAACAGGCCTGATCCTGATGAACTTTTGGCTTCTCTGATCACCCAGGAAGAAAAAAGCAAGCGGGGTAAACTGAAAATATTTTTCGGTATGTGCGCCGGTGTGGGCAAAACATATACCATGTTGCTAACTGCTCAGGCAGAAAGATTGAAAGGCAGTGAAATTATCATCGGGTATATCGAAACGCATAATCGAAAAGAAACTGCCAGTTTGGTAAAAGGGTTTGAACTTATTCCACGCAAAATCTATGAATACAAGTCCATAACCGTTCAGGAAATGGACCTGGACACAATTATAGCACGGAAACCACAGGTTGTGCTGGTTGACGAGCTGGCACATACCAATGCGCCCGGAAGTCGTCATACGAAACGGTATCATGATGTACAGGAAATTCTCGAAAACGGCATTCATGTTTACACAACCCTTAATGTTCAACATCTTGAAAGCCGTTCAGACACTGTAGCCCAGATTACCGGCGCCATCGTTCGTGAAACAATACCCGATGAGATTTTTGAGAATGCAGATGAAATTGAGTTGGTAGACCTCACCCCTGATGAACTTCTTGAAAGGTTTAGTGAAGGGAAAGTTTACACAGCGGAACGCTCAAGAGAGGCCGTCGAAAATTTTTTCCGAAAAGGGAATATTACCGCATTGCGGGAAATGGCTTTGCGCCTTGTTGCAGATCGGGTTGAAAGGCAGCTACACGATTACATGCAGCACAAGCGGATCCGCGGTCCATGGAAATCCGGGCTTCATCTTTTGGTTGCAGTGGGCCCCAGCCCCTATTCAGGCAAACTTTTACGATGGGCGAAAACCCTTTCATACTCTATGGGGGCAAACATTCAGGCAATTTATGTTGAAACGTTGCATATTGTTTCACCCAAAGAGCGGGAACAACTTGATAAAAACTTCAAGCTCGCAAAACAATTGGGTATTAAAGTCAGGATAATCACGAACAATGATATCGTCAGGGCTATTGTCGATTTTGCGCTGAAAGAAAACATCACCCACATTATTGTGGGGAAACCCCGGGTCCGTAACCTGATCTCGTTGCTCAGGCTTGGCCGGTTTGTAAACAGGCTGATACGGTACAGCGGGAATATTGATGTGTACATTCTTGGTTCCGATAACCAGTCAAAAGACAAATTCAGGGAAAAACTTTCCATTCCCCCTTTTACTTCAACCATCCGGCAATACCTGGTCATTCCCATCATCGTTCTGTTATCCTCTGTTGTGTGTTATCTTGTGAAAGATTATATCGGGTATCAGGTTGTCGCATTTGTATTGCTGTTTCTTGTCTCTATACTGGCCTTGTTTTTTGGGACAGGTCCAATTTTATTAGCGGCCACACTGAGCGCGCTTATCTGGGATTTTTTTTTCATTCCTCCGCAGTTTACCTTTCATATCGGACAAGCTGAAGATGTACTCATGTTCATTACGTTTTTCATCATTGCCTTGCTTAATGGAATTTTAACTTCAAGGGTCCGGCGACAAGAAAAAAAGACCAGGATCAGGGAGGAACGCACCCATGCACTTTACCAACTTACCAGAGAATTTACTTTGGTATCCGGGATTGAGGAAGCAACAAGAATCGCTACTCAGTATATTAAAAAATATTTCAGGTTTGAGTGCGCAATTATATTAAAAAATGAACTGAACCATTTGGAAAACAACGTAAGCCATGAAACAAAGATAAAATTGACAGAGAACGATCAAAGCGTGGCCGCCTGGGTTTATAAACACGCTGCAAAAGCCGGAAAACACACGGATACGCTGCCTTCTGCAGACTACACCTTTTATCCACTGACAGGGAATAATGACAACATGGGGGTCATTGCAGTTGAGCAAGCCAATGTATTTACACAGGGTGAGGAACAATTCTGGGAAGCATTTTTATCCCAGATATCCGGGAAATTCGAGCGTGAGTTTTTAAGGAATGTTGCAAAAAACACCTTTATCCTGAATGAATCGGATAAACTGTACAAAACCCTTTTTAATTCTATATCCCATGAGTTGCGGATTCCTGTGGCAACAATAATGGGAGCATCGGATACCCTGTTGGCCCAACGATATTCTGAGGAAATAAGACATAAGTTGTACGAAGAAATAAATACCGCTTCAGTCAGACTCAACCGGCTCATCGAAAACCTGTTGAACATGTCCCGCCTTGAATCAGGACGAATAACGCCGCGGCCTGACTGGTGTGATGTTCATGATCTGGCAAATAAAATCGCAGTTGACCTTGAGCATGAATTGTTGCCTTTTCAATTAGCAATGGTAATCCCTAAGGATATGCCCTTGGTATTCATTGATTTTGGATTGATTGAACAAGCGCTGTACAATTTGATACTGAATGCAACACAAAATGCCCCTGAAGGAACCCAGATAAGGCTCAAGTTCTATTACGACAACGACTTGCTCACAATACAGGTGATGGACAGGGGAATTGGATTTCCTGCAAGCGAATTATCATCGGTGTTTAACAAGTTCTACCGGGGGAAAGAGGCAAAAGCAGGTGGCACAGGATTGGGATTGTCAATAGTGAAAGGCTTTATTGAGGCCCATCATGGAGCCGTTTTTGCCGAGAATCGTAGAAACGGCGGAGCAATATTCACTATAAAAATTCCAGTTAAAATTTCAGAGATGGACCAATTCAGTAAACATAATCCATAATGGTAAGCCCAGAAAATATTTTAATCATTGATGATGAACTGCAAATTCGCCGGTTGTTAGAGATAACGCTTTCAGCAAATGGCTATAAAATTTCCGGGGCAGCCACCGGGAAAGAGGGTCTTTTAATAGCAGCTACAAGCCAACCTGTTTTAATCCTCCTCGATCTTGGTTTGCCTGATACCGATGGCCTTGATGTCCTGAAAAAGTTACGTGAATGGTACCTTAAACCCATCATCATTCTTTCCGTGCGAAGTTCAGAGGAAGACATTGTAAAAGCCCTTGATAATGGGGCCAACGATTATCTTACACAACCATTTCGCACCGGTGAGCTGCTTGCCCGCATCCGGGTCGCCATCCGGCAAAGCCAGGGAACACCTGAAAACCCGATCCTTGATTTTGGATCATTGACAGTCGATCTCGCAAACCACACCGCGCGTAAAAATAATGAATTAATAAAACTCACCTCAACAGAATTTTCACTTTTAGCATTGTTGGCGAAAAATGAAGGCAGGGTGTTGACACATCAATATATCCTAAAAGAAGTTTGGGGAATGGGCTATATTGAACAAACCCAATATCTCAGGGTTTTTATTGCCCAGTTGCGTAAAAAAGTTGAAGATGACCCGTCAAAACCAAAAGTGCTGAATACAGAATCAGGAATAGGATATCGGTTTGGGAGTTAAAAAAGCAACCCATTTGTTCTGGAAGGTTGGTTATTTACTCGCCGCATCGGAAAGAATAAGGTGACGGGTGTCGCGTGACAGGTGACAGATGAATCGAATGGTCGAAGAATGCTTACTACCTCACCCCCCGGCCACTTTCCCCCGGGGGAGAGGAGCGCGAACTCGAGACCCTCCCCAATTTAAAATTACTCAAACAAAAAGGTTCATACCGTTACATCATGCCAAATAAATGGATGCAAACCGTAAACACGATTAAAGTAATTATTAAACCACCTTTGGATAAAGGATGGCCTGAAACTCCCGGACAATAAATGTAGGCGATATGGCCAGGATTGCGATTAAGGGTGATGGATAAATGGCTACCTTGAAGAGAAGACGGATAATAAAACCCGGTTTTTGCCAGTACCAAATGCGAAAAACTGCAACCCAACTACTTCGAAAAAAACAGCAGCAAATTTACAAAAATCGTGTCAAATCCAGCAGGGCTATACTTTCGTTTTGTTGGAACTCGGACAATACTGATCAGACGGATTGTCACAGATTTAAAGAACAACCGGTTCATGGGACTGAACGGCGGACCGATGTATCATATCACCGAGGGTGTATCCTGGCAGATCATCCCTTCCGTCCTTTCATCACCTCATCACCTCATCACATTGAAAGAGCTGGTGCAATGGACATTGGACAGTGATAAGGTGATCACGTTCTAAGAAGATTCATTACTGTTTCGAATTAATTTGTATTCTAAATACAAATTATCTTGTATTTCTATTATAAGATAATTATATTTGCAAAAACATCATAATGCTCACTGAAGATCTGTTGACCTACATCATTGAGGATCAGTTAAAAACACCTGAACCAACCCATCTGATCCGCAGGATGTTGCCCAAAGAGACTCAAACAGGCCGGATCCGGATCATAAGCGGTATCAGGCGATGCGGTAAAAGTACCTTCTTGCGCGAACGATTCCGTGACAGCGGTCAGGCGCTTTTTCTGAACTTCGAAGACCCACGGCTGGAGGGATTCGATCTCCAGGATTTCTATAAAATAGAGACGATCGCGGATAAACAGGGAAAAACGGTTTTTGTTTTCGACGAAATCCAGAATGTTTCGGAATGGGAACACTATGTACGTTCGGCCTATGACCGAAAAAAACAGCTCTTCATCACCGGTTCCAATGCCGGCATGTTAAGCCGGGAACTGGGAACAAAACTGACAGGACGTTACAGGCAAACAGAACTCTTTCCATTCAGTTATCCTGAGTTTCTGGAATTTCGCAATTTGCAGAAAGGAATAGAAAGTCTTGAACGGTATCTGCTTGAAGGCGGGTTTCCTGAGTACCTGGAAGAAAATGATCCGGAGTATCTTAGGACACTCTTGCGGGATATCGTATCCCGGGATATCGCTGTTAGACGAAACCTGCGTAACGAATCTGATCTGATCAGACTCGCCGTTTTTCTCTTGAGCAACTGCGGCAAGGAATTCAGCTTTAACAGGATCACCGGGTCTCTTCAGATCAGTTCGGTGAGGACAACCATCGATTACTGTGATTACCTCAGGGAGAGCTACCTGTTGGATTATATACCCCGGTTCTCCTGGTCGGTCAGGCAACAGCAAAACAACCCTAAAAAGGTGTTTGGCGTGGATACGGGATTGATAAAGGCCAACAGCTTGTCACTGAGCCAGGATGCCGGCCGTTTACTTGAAAACCTTGTATTTACTCATCTTCGCAGGCGCGTTGTAAAAATTGAATATTATAAGGATGAACGGTGCGAATGCGATTTTGTGGTTCGTGAGCCAGGAGTTGCTTCAGCCATTCAGGTCTGTTCCCGTATCGACCGGCAAAACATGCAGCGTGAAGTAACAGGGCTGAAAAACGCAATAATTGCAACAAAAGTAAAACAGGGATACATCATCACGCTTGATCAGGAAGATACCCTTGATGGTTTCCCGGTGATCCCGGCTTGGAAGTGGTTGTCTGATTCGAATCTTTCCTGAAAATTTCACATCAGCACATCAGCACATCAGCACATCAGCACATCAACACATCAGCACATCA
>DYSO01000182.1 GCA_020718225.1 Draconibacterium orientale
GAAATTAGGGCTTTCCATGCAAGGGTATAATACGTAATTCTCGTCCAGGTTAGAGATTAATTTATTGGCATCATCAATGACCGAGGTATCGAATTCATCGAGGTAAATCTGGGTGGCTTTAATATCCTCATGGCCCAGGCCTTCGGCGATAACACTGATAGGGATATTGAGATCCTTTGCAATGGTAGTCCAGGAATGTCGAGCGACATAGGAGGTAAGATGGCGTTTAATTTCAAGTTTTTCAGCAATCTTATTCAGGTAATTGTTGAAAGTTTTCCTTCCATTATACAGGTCCTTCATTTGGAGCTCGGGTGTGTCCCTTTTCAGAATGGGAAAAATCAGGTCATCCCCCTTTTTATCTTTGATGTAGGTACTAAGAATTTCGCGGGTGGCATCGGTGAGTTTAACGGAGAGTGGCTTGCCGGTTTTAGATCGGCTATAATAGATCCGATCGGATTCGATATCAGACATCCGAAGTTTTGCCATATCGGCAAAATTCATCCCCCGGTTATAAAAACTGAAAAGAAATATGTTGCGTGTATGCCAGCGAGGTGATCCAGGTATAAATTTTGCGGCTTTAATGCTATCCATGTCGGTTTTGGGAATCGCCCGTTTGCGGGTTTTCGTTTCCTTTATGGAATAAGTGGAAAAGGGATAATCATCACGACTGGCTTTACCCTCTTTGATGGCCCGGTTGTATATGGCCCTGATGGTGCGGAGGTAAAAACTCAGGCCATTCAATGAATTATTTTCGGAGAGGAATTTAGCTTCGATGGATTTGAGCAGTTGGTAAGTGATTTCGTTGAATGATATGTCTTTGCGGCTGGTCATCCTGAGGATGAAATCGAGCGCTTGCTGATATACACTCGCATTGCCAAGTTTTTTTCCCAGTTTCAATTCTTCAATAACACTTTCAGCAAAAGTTTTAAAGGAGGTTGCTTCAGCAAGTGATTCAATGGCGTTTCTTACATCATTGACATTCATTTTCTGGATCTCTCCGGAGGCAGTTAGCCGGGTAATAGTATCAGAAGCATCCAACAATGTTTGATGGAGATGATTATTAACCCGGGTTGTATTCTTGTATTGCTTGGAACCTGGAAGTACCGATTGTTCCGAAGCGTTCCAGTCATCTTTCGTTACAGAATATTCAGTAAAGATATACCGGCTCAACTTTTTGTGGGTGATTCGGAGGACAATCGGATAGGTCCCATCTTTTTTGGATCGACGTTCGTCGAGAATAAGTTTAACTGTTGCCTTTTTCATGCTACCAGAATCTTATTAAAAGATTACTATTTGACAAGGCCGAAGTGAAGTTCTACTGTTTACAACTTTGCGCATAACTATGCGCATAACAAATATACGAAATCTTTGCTTTTTGTTGCTTTGGATTGCAAAATATATTTTCAGGTATGGGTATAAAAAAGCCCCGGAAGGTTAGTTATCCGAGGCTTTTCAGTGCAAGTGAGTGAAGTAAGATTGGAGCGGTAAATGGGGATCGAACCCACGACCCTCAGCTTGGGAAGCTGATGCTCTACCATCTGAGCTACTACCGCGAAGCAAGTGTGAGTGTGGGTGTGAACAAATGCAAAAGTAATAATAAATTTCCAAATGAAAAGGAACATCCCGCCCCCTTATTCCTCTTTTTCACTGAGCTCCATCCAACGTTCCATTTTCTGGTCGATCTCATCCAATATGGCCGCAAACCGTTCCGAGTGACTCTCCAGGTCAACCGTTGATAAAGCCCCCGAGTGGAGAGCCTCTTCAATGGCTCTCTTTTCAGATTCCAATGCAGCTATCCCGGCTTCAAGCGCCTCTAATTCGCGCTTTTCCTTGTAGGTTAACTTGTTGGCAACGACAACAACGCTTTTTTCCTTTTCACTTCGTACAGCAGCATTCCTGCGTTGCAACATCTGTTGCCGCTTCATCTGATCAGCTTTGGCCTTATATTGGGTATAGTTGCCCGGAAAATCACTGATAACAGCATCTCCATCAAAAACAAACAGATGGTCGACAATTTTATCAAGAAAATAGCGGTCGTGGGTTACCACAACAACACATCCGTTGAACGAGGCAAGATACTCCTCCAATACGTTGAGGGTGAGGATATCAAGATCATTGGTCGGTTCATCCAAAATCAGAAAATTCGGACTGCGCATCAGAACGGTCACAAGATAAAGCCTTCGTTTTTCCCCACCGCTCAATTTGTACACCGGTTGAAAATGCGATGGATAAGGAAACATGAAATAATTCAGGAAGGCAGCAGCCGAAATGGTATCACCGTTGCCGAGTTTTACCACTTCGGCAATTTCTTTCACCACATCAATGACCTTTGTTTGTTCATCAAACAGGAGTCCCTGTTGTTTATAATAACCAAATTGAATGGTCTCCCCTTTCTGGATATGCCCTTTCTGCGGCCGGATCTTACCGGTAATGATGTCCAGAAATGTCGATTTCCCCGATCCGTTTTTTCCGACAATCCCGACTTTTTCTTTCCGTTTGAAAGTATGCGTAAATCCTTTCAGGATTGGCAATGTACCCCATTTAAAGGAGATATCGTTGATTTCAAGGATTTTATTCCCCATCCGCGCCCCCTCAATGTTCAGGTTCATCCGCTCCTCATACATCTTATTGGAAGCTTTTTCCTGTAACTCAAAAAAACTGTCGATACGCGCTTTTGCCTTGGTAGTGCGGGCCTTCGGCATTCGCCGCATCCATTCCTGCTCAGTCCTCAACAGGTTTTGAGCGCGTTCAATCTCCTTATTCTGACTGTCGATACGTTCGGCCTGCTTTTCCAGAAAATAGGTGTAATTACCTCGGTAGCGGTACACTGCGGCATTCTCCATCTCCAACACCTCATCGCATACACGGTCGAGAAAATACCGGTCGTGGGTCACCATCAGCAGGGTAATGGTTGTTTTCGAAAGATACTCTTCAAGCCATTCAATCATCTCCACATCAAGGTGATTGGTGGGTTCGTCGAGAATCAGAAAATCCGGTTCCGTGATCAGTACTTTCGCCAAAGCAATACGCTTGCGCTGTCCGCCCGACAAGGTTCCAATCTGCTGGTCAAGATCGGGAAGTTTGAGTTGGGTCAGGATTTGCTTTACCCGTGTCTCATATTCCCAACCCTGAATGGCATCCATTTTTTCAATCGCTTTCTGAAGCTCCTCCTTGTCTGTCCCTTTCACTACATGTTCATAATTCAGTATGGCCCGTTGAATCTCATTGGAATGGGAATATACCTCCTCATAAACGCTGTTTTCATTGTTCAACTCCGGTTCCTGCCTGAGATATTCAAATGAATCCCTGCTGAAATGGGTCACCGCGCCGGCATCACAAGGTTCCAGCCCGGCAATAATGTTTAATAAACTGGTCTTACCGGCGCCATTTCTGGCAATAAGGGCCACTTTTTGCCCCCGGCTGATGACAAACGATATATGCTCGAAAAGATTTTTTTCACCGTAGGACCGTGCGAGGTTTTCAACTTGAAGAATCGAGGACATAGATATCATTCCAGGCGACAAAGGTAGAGAAAGACAAATTAGGTTTTCGATTTTAACATTACGATTTTTGATTTGATATTTTATCTAAATTTACAAAAAAAAACGGATGCTGGTTCACGGGTATTTCGTTGTTCTGGCTTTTTTTAGCCTCGGTATGGCCCTTATCAGCCGATACATCAAACAACGAAAAGAGGGAAAAGACTTTTTAGAAAAACCACCGATCGATAAGTTCAACTTCTATGCCGGGAAAATTGCCCTGTTTTCAACCTGGATGTTTTTTATATTAACTGCCATCCTCCCCGGGCTCAGTTTTATACGGGTACCTGTCGTCCTCTCCTGGACAGCAGTGGGTCTCTTATATGCAGGAAGTATAATAATATTAATCGCCTACAAAAACATGGGATCCCACCTGAGCGTGGGGATACCCGATGAATCTTCACATTTAATAACCACAGGGCTTTATGGTTTAAGCCGAAATCCCATATATTTCGGCGTCTTCCTGATCGGTCTGGCTTCCTGCCTCTATTTTCCCGACCTGATCAATATTTCTTTTTTCCTGTTCGGAATATATATCCAACACAGGATCATTATCGGAGAAGAGGCGTTTTTATCTACCCGGTTTGGATCGGAATGGGACCAATACCGAACCAGGGTCAGAAGATATATATGATTTAACCATTCTATATCAAGGTTGATGAAACAGAAATTTGAACAAAGCAAAGAGACACTACAGGAAATTTTTAATGCCTTCCCCTATGGTATTATGATCATCGGGCAGGATAAAAGTATCCGTATGATCAATACCATCGGCTGCAAATTGATGGGGTTTCCAGATGATAATGAACTTTTAAATACCAAATGCGGAAACAGGATATGCCATAACCACCTGGACGAATGCCCGGTTTTCGACAAAAATAAAAAAGAGTACCAGTCGGAAAGTACACTGATACAAAAATCGGGTAAGGAAATCCCCATTATGAAATATGCCGTCCCCCTTCAATTCGGAGATGAAACGCTCATCCTTGAGACCTTTATGGACCTTACGGAAAGAAAAAAGAGGATGGAACTGGTTTCCGAGACAAAAAGACAGTTTTCAACCCTGATGGGCAACCTGCCGGGAATTGTCTATCGATGTCGCAATGATGAACATTGGACCATGGAGTTTATCTCCGACGGGTGCACCGAACTTACCGGTTATCCTCCTGAAGATATTATCATGAACAAAGTGGTTTCGTTTCATGATTTAATTATTAAAGAAGATCAATACCCGGTCAAAAATTTAGTCCTGGAACATATCAAGATTTCCCAGCCGTATACCCTTGAATATCGCATCACAACGGCAGACAAGAAAATCAAATGGGTCTGGGAAAAAGGCCGGGGGGTTTTCGACAGTCAGGGTACACTTTTACACCTCGAAGGGTTCATAACCGATATCACCGAACAGAAACATTCAGAACTGCTCCAAAAAGTTCTTTTTGATATTTCGAAAGCATCGTACACCGCAGTTTCTGTTGACGATATATTCAAATCGATCCATGATACCTTAAAACAAATCATTGATGCCGAGAATTTTTATATCACCATCTATGATAAAACCAACGATACCCTTGCCCTTCCTTACCAGGTTGACTCCAAAGATAAATTTGCAGTCTTTCCTGCCGGAAAAACCATGACAGGCTATGTTGTCCAAACCCGGAAACCCTTACTTGCAACCGAAAATATCATCAAAGATCTGGCCCGTACCGGCCAGATCGAAATCGTGGGTACCCCTGCAAAGGTATGGCTTGGGGTACCACTGATCATAACCAGCGATGTCATTGGCGTTATTGCCGTACAAAGCTACACCGACCCCGAACAATATACCCACCAGGAACTCGAACTGCTCAAATTTGTCGCCGATCATATTGCTATTGTGATCTCAAGGAAAAGGGTGGAAGAGTCATTACAAAAAGAAAAAGCATACCTTGACCAACTGTTTGAAGGAAGTT
>DYSO01000183.1 GCA_020718225.1 Draconibacterium orientale
TTAATTAAAATATCACCTGAAAAAATTGATAAAATCATTCAATATGGCATCGGTTTCGGGACTACCGGCCGGGTATACCTGATCGGACTGGATTTAAAACTCAGGTCGGCAAGTAAAATTGGCGATAAGACGCAAATACTGAAAAGAAGTGAGGAAAATGAAAAAACAAAGATATGGCAAGGGGTCAAAGTAAACAACATTTCCCTCTCCCCCGATGCAAAACCCATTATTGAGGATGTAAGTATCTATAAAAATGCCAAAGATACCTATGTCATGGGGCTGTACCAAAACATCAATATTCTGGAAAAACTGGGCGTAAAATGGGCCCTTGTAGAAGAAATTGATCTTGACGAAGCCCATCTGGTTGCAAGGAAACTATCATCGTTTGCCCAGATTTCCCTCATCATAACCACCATTATGGTGTTGATTATTTCCACTTTTGTAACCCGTCTTTTTGTCAACCCCATCAAGAGAATTTCTGAATGGGCCAAACAGGTAGCCCATGGTGAATTAATCCTGCGCGACATCCGGGTAGCCAACAACGAAGTGGGTGAAATGAAAGATACATTCAACTGGCTTGTCCATTCACTTCGATCCTATGCAGATGTAAGCCAATCTGTTGCACTTGGCGATTACAGTAAATCGGTCACCGTAAGAAGCGACAAAGATGTCATGGCCATCTCCATGAACCAGATGGTAGAAAGCTTTAAGAATGTGGTTAAACAAGCAAAAGCCATTGCCAGCGGGGATTATTCTACCAATGTTATGCCCCGAAGCGATAAAGATACCCTGGGGATCGCCCTCTATGAGATGACCATGAAACTCCGGGAAGCTTCCATTGAAATCATGAACCAGGACTGGTTAAAAACAGGGATCAATGAGTTGGGGTTAAAAATCAGGGGAGAAAAAAGCATCCCCCTGCTTACCGAAGAGATCATCAGCTTTTTATCGCGGTACCTCAACGCACAATTTGGATTGTTGTACTTAAAAAATGACAACAACCTTCTTCAGCTTGCAGCGACCTTTGCCATGAGCGATAACGACACTGTGAAAAAGACCTTGTCCATTGGGGACGGAATTATCGGACAGGTTGCCAAAGAACGTAAAACAATTGCATTTTTTGCCTCCGAATACCAGGCCCCCGCTGTAAATATTGGTCCGGAAAATATTCAGCCACAACATTTTATTGTTTCTCCATTTATTTTTGAGGGACAATTGATCGGAGTGGTTGAACTTGGATCGTTTGAACCTTTCGACGAACAGAAACAAATCTTTATTGAAGTTTCTCTCGATAATATCTCTGTGGCCATTCACACTGCCCGTTCGCGGGACCGTGTTCAGGAATTGTTGTCGACAACCCAGGAACAGGCCAAAGAACTTGTTGAACAAAAAGAGGAACTGCATCAGATCAACCAGGAACTTGAAGAACAAACCAAGGCTTTGCGCCTCTCTGAAGAAAACCTGCAACACCAGCAGGAAGAACTGAGAGTAATCAATGAAGAGCTCGAAGAGCGCACCAAGGTTCTCGAATTGCAACGCGACGATATCCGGAAGAAAAATGAAGCACTGGAATTGGCCCAGCAGGAAATCAAACAAAAAGCAGAGGCACTGGAAATAGCAAGCCGCTATAAATCTGAATTTTTAGCCAACATGTCGCACGAACTGCGTACTCCTTTAAACAGCATTCTGGTCCTTTCCGAACTCCTGGCAACCAATAAGAACAAGGGAATGACCCCCGAAGAGATCGAATTTTCGACTGTAATCCACGCTTCAGGGAAAGATCTGCTCGACCTGATAAACGATATCCTTGACTTGTCGAAAGTGGAGGCAGGACGCATGGAGATCGACATCGAAGAGATGAACATTGAAGATATAGAAGAGTTTGTAATCCGCACCTTCTCGCCTATAACAAATAAAAAAGGAATTTCACTGGTTACAAAATTGGGTGATAATCTCCCCGATTATATCATGACCGACTCCCAGCGTGTATTGCAAATCCTGAAAAACCTGATGTCGAACGCTATTAAATTTACCGAAAAGGGGAGCGTAACCATGAAGGTGTTCCGTCCGGATGACAATACCGCTTTCAAACATCCAGGCTTGACATCCAGGAACGCATTGGCCATTCAGGTTATTGATACCGGGATCGGGATCTCTGAAGAAAAGGCAAAAGTAATTTTCGAAGCTTTTCAGCAGGCCGATGGCACCATCAGCAGAAAATTTGGCGGGACCGGCCTTGGATTGACCATATCGCGAAACCTTGCCCGCATCCTGGGTGGGGAGATCCAGCTCAGGAGCATAGAAAATGAAGGATCGACCTTTACTTTGTACCTGCCTCTGAACCCCGACGACAAACAGCCGGCCGACAGGTTTTATCCGGTCAAGGCGGCACCGGTTACCCTGGAACCGGAGCAGGATCAAATGCCGTCCGTCCCAAGTTTTCTCCCCGATTCGGTCTTCGAAAATAAAAAGATACTCATTTGTGATGATGACATGCGCAATGTGTTTGTGCTTTCGAAAATCCTGGAAGAAAAAAAGGTAAATATCCTGATTG
Organism: Draconibacterium orientale; assembly: GCA_020718225.1. GTDB lineage: Bacteria > Bacteroidota > Bacteroidia > Bacteroidales > FEN-979 > CAIVAT01. The sequence goes on from DYSO01000183.1 coordinate 2,555, forward strand.
GTAAAAATGGCAGGGAAGGAATTGAAAAACTTCTGGCCAACCCCGATACAAACCTGGTTTTAATGGATATAATGATGCCCGAAATTGACGGCTACACCGCCATGCGTGAAATCAGAAAAGATTCCAGGTTTAAACAATTACCCATTATAGCATTGACTGCGAAAGCCATGAAAGGCGACCGTGAAAAATGTATTGAAGCAGGGGCCAGCGATTATCTGTCAAAACCGGTTCAAACAGAAAAACTGCTTACCCTGTTGAGCGTCTGGCTGCAAAAATAGGTTTTATCCTTTGACGGAGGAGCGCTCCCGGCGATTCCGGAATGAAAGTGTGAATAACGTCCCATGGTTGTTTTCAAGGGTTGCCTTCCCGTCTAATTGCTGCTCCAGAATTTGAACAATCTGAAGTCCCATGGTCCGGGTTTTTTCCAAAATAAAATTGTCAGGGAGGCCGATGCCATCATCCTGAATGGTAAGGTAAAACAAACCATCCTCATTGTTTTTCAGCCAGATCCGGACATTTCCCGATCTTTCACCCGGGAAAGCATGTTTGATGGCGTTGCTCAGAATTTCATTTATGACCAGCCCCAAAGGAATTGCCGATTCAATATCCATCACTGCTTCATCGGATTCCAGTAAAAATTGAACATCCCTTCTGTTGTATGTACCAGTAACCATCGATGCCAGGGAACGAAGGTAATCGGGAATGGAGATTTTCTCCAAATCATTCGACCGGTAGAGCATTTCATGAACAAGCGCCATGGTCCGTATCCGTAACTGAAGGTTGATCAGCGATTGCCGGAGTTCCGGATTTTTACTCTGATCGATCTGCATATTGGTCAGACTGACCAGAATGGCAAAATTGTTTTTTACCCGATGATGAATTTCTCTTAATAGATTCTCTTTCTGCCTGGTACTTTCCATAATTTTCAATTCATTGGTTTTTCGTTCCTGAATATCACGGGTAACTCCGACAATTTCTTTAAATCCTCCGGTAATCTGATCAAAAACAGGATTCATTATACTTTCAACCCAAAAAAAAGTGCCATCTGATTTCTTAGCCTGATAAACTAATTGACGTTCAGTCCTGGTTTTTAACATCTCCAAAAAATTCTGTTCGCAATAAAAAATAAAATCAGGGTGGGTAAGGTCGTATGGATTCTTTTGAAGCATTTCATCGGGTGTGTAACCATAAATTCCCAAAGAAGAATGGGAAGCATAGATCCGATTTTTTTTATCGTCAATCATCGTGATAAAATCGATCGAATTTTCGGCTAAGAACCGATACTGCCGTTCCTGCTGGAGCGCTTTATTCCGTATGATCCCCTTTTCATTCTCTTCACGGGTCAACCGCAAATAAATCAACTGTAAATTTCGTCTGGCTTTCCGGTTATAAAAAAACACACTCAATACAATGATCAAAAAAATTAAGCTGCCAACAGTAAGGATCTGTACAAAAACAGATCGCATTTTTTGGTTTGAGAAATTCAGGGTTTGTATCTTGTTTTGTTGGGTAAGGAAAGCAAGGGATTCTTCCATACGTTGTATGTTCTGATTGGCTTCAATAATTGAAATATGGCCAAAATTGCGTTCTTTGAGGATACTATCGGAAAATGCAGCGTAAAGCTGAAAATTTTCAAGCGCTTTCTTATAATTACCAATCCCGGAATAATAGGAGTATAAATGTCGGTATCCATTCACAACCAAATTTTTCTGGTTATAGAGCCTGGCTTGTTCAATCCCTTCATTTACGTAATACAACGCCGAATCAGGACGATTAAGCAGGAAGTAATCCCCTGCAATATTAATCATTGAACTTATGTAAAAATGGGGGACTTCCAAGGTTCGCCGGAGAGCAAGCGCTTTATAATTGTTGATTAAAGAATTTTGATATTGACCAAGTTGTTGATATATATGGCCTATTCGGGTGTACATCACACTCAGTACCAGGGCATCGCAAGTATCGGACTCGTTGATTATAGCCTGAAAATGGCGCAATGCTTCTTTGAACCGCTTTTGGTCCATCAACAAACTCCCCATATTTGATTCAACAGAAAGACTATTTTTTCTATCGCCGTTCTTCCGGTACAATTCCATCGCTTCCCTGAAATGATATAAAGATTTGACACTATCTTGCATATGCTGATATACCTCCGCTAAAAGGTTATGGACTTTGGCACATTCATCATCATTCTTTAATTTAGACGCCAGCGCCATTGCATTCTGGTAATAATCTTTTGCCCGTGGAATGTTCTCTAATTGCATACTGAGATTCCCCAGGTTGATAAAAGCAGATAGCATCCCCAGGGAATCTCCAATCTGCTCGTATTGGGTCAGTGATGCCAGGTACTTTTCCTGAGCGGGTAAAAACTGCTCTCCGCGATGAAAATAAATACCGGAAACAAACTTTATCCGTGCTTCTAATGATTTATTACCCGCTTCATGGGCGATTTTCTCTGCGGTTTCAAAATAAGCCTTTGCCTGCCCGGGTAGGGAATCCCAGATGCGTTGCGCGCTCTCGAGCAGTATTTCGGCCTGCCGGCTGCTGTTCTGAGAGGGCATTATCAATGACATACTGTCAGGAAGACGCCGGCTATATGGAATTTGGGCATGGATGGGTGTGGAAAAGAAAAGGATGACGATCAGCAGGGAGGAACAGGTTCTCATGGCAATGGAGGCGGGAGATTTGATTTTTTCAGTTCATCTTTAATTTTTTTTCCGGCCAGGTTCCATTTCTTTAATAATTCTATCCCCTCCAGCGATAGTTTTTCAACCCGTACCATTGAGACGTGAACATGAAGCATATCTTTCATGATTGTATTGCGCTGGTTTTTCCAATTGCGGATTTCATCAACCAGCCGGATGCTGATATGGATGGTAAGTAAAGGATATTTCCCGGTAATGTGCAGATA
>DYSO01000184.1 GCA_020718225.1 Draconibacterium orientale
GTCATAATATTGGTTAAACTTGTCGCTTATTTATTTGTTGCGGATTTAAGGTTATACCGATAACCTCGCCTACAATCTCACCAATATTGAAGGTACCCGCAACATCATTGAAGTGGCCGGCCACCTGAAAATTAAACGGTTCATTTTTGCGAGTTCTCTTGCTGCCTGCACTTTTCCGCGGGATGGAGGCCTGGTGACCGAAAAATCGCCCCCCGATGCTGATTTTTCCTATGCCAGGACAAAGAGAGCTGGGGAGGAGATGCTCCGGAGTGTTGATTTTCCGGTTTCGGTTGTTCGTTTTGCGGCTGTTTTCAGCGATTGGTGTGAGTATCCGCCCTTGTATAAATTTCTACATACGTGGCTTTCGCACAATTATGATTCACGAATACTTGGGGGGAAAGGGGAATCGGCTGTTTCTTATATTCACATCAATGAATTGACAAAGGTTTTGCTCTCTATTATTCATAAAAACCATCTGTTGCCTGCCTATGATATCTATGCTGCAAGCCCCGACGGGTGTACTTCACACAGACAGTTATTCGGATTGGCAACCCGTGATTTTTTCGGGGAACCGGTAAAACCTTTTTTTATTCCAAAACTGATCGCTTATCCTGGAATTTTCTTCAGGATACTCCTTGGAAAATTGAAGCTGACCCCGCCTCCTTTTGAACGTTACTGGATGTTGAAATACCTTGACCTGCAATTGAATGTAGATTCCTCCTATACCCGGCAGGCGCTGAATTGGGAGCCTTCTCAGCGCTATCTGATTGAGCGGCGCTTGCTTTTTCTGCTGTCGAGAATGAAAAGCAACCCTGTTGAATGGCACGCAAGGAACGAAGCCGCGTTGAAACATTTTTCCTTCCGGATCAATTTGTTGATATATGAACACATGATGGCTTCCAAGGAAAAGATACTGACATCCATAACCCAGCGGATGGTTGCCCATGGAAGCAGCGGTATTTTCTATCATTATCAACAGATGGAGGCCAATGAACTCGCCATCGTCCTGAATATTCTGTTTGATGTCCTGGCCGCTTCTGTGCAAAATGCCGACAGGAGCCTGATGATCAATTACATCAACGATATTGCCGCTGCAAGGTATCAAAGTGGTTTTCGTGCAGACGAGATCAGCGAAACATTTACGCTGATCAACGATGTTACCATCGGATATTTGATGGAAATCAGGGACCGTAAATATACCCGGCAGGAATTGTACGATTATATCAGCCTTACGCTGCAATTGGCACAGGATGAGATAGAAGAAAAGTTTGAACTTTTTGCCAGGAGACTTCTCGATGAAGAAGTTTTTGAAACTGTTAAGTTACGGATTGACGGATTGGATGTTTCGGTTGAAAAGGGCACATCCATTCTGGATGCGGCAAAAAGCGTCAATATTCAGATACCCACCCTGTGTTATCATAAAGACCTGAAAATCGCAGGAAATTGTCGTGTTTGCCTCGTTGAGCTGATGGGGTCGCGTCAACTGGTTGCTTCCTGTGCCACTCCTGCCGAGGATGGGATGGAGGTGTATACAAACAGTTTGAAGGTGCGTACAGCCCGCAGGACAATGATTGAACTTCTTCTGACAGAACACAATGCAGAGTGTACCAATTGTTATAAGAATGGAAAGTGCGAGTTACAGTTTCTGGCTTCGGAGTTTAAGATTATCAATCCATCCTACCTTCATTTGCTCAGTGAGAAAAAGAATACCATGGATGCGCTTTCGCCTGCTATTATCAAGGACGATTCCAAGTGTATCCGTTGTCAGCGCTGTGTAAGGACATGTGCCCAGTTACAGGGTGTGGGAGCGGTTGGGGTTGCATTTAAAGGCAGCCATATGAAAATTTCTACTTTTTTCGGGAAACCTTTATTCGATGTAATCTGTACCAATTGTGGCCAGTGTATCGACCGTTGTCCTACGGGCGCTTTGGTTGAAAGGAATTATATCGAGGAAGTTTGGAATTCAATTTGGGATCCGGCAAAGCATGTGGTTGTTCAAACAGCTCCTGCTGTGAGGATTGCATTGGGTGAAGATTTGGGAATTGAACCGGGAAAGAGGATTACGGGGAAACTGGTTTCCGCGCTCCGGCGGCTGGGTTTTGACGCGGTTCTCGATACTGCATTTACGGCCGACCTTACAACAGTTGAAGAAAGCGCAGAGTTTCTCCATCGGTTGAAAAGACATTTCAAGGACCACGACCCCACGGTAAAGTTACCGATGACGACCTCCTGTTCTCCGGGATGGATCAAGTATATGGAACATCTTTTTCCGGAATTCATTCAGCATGTTTCTACCTGCAAATCACCGCAACAGATGTTTGGAGTGTTATCAAAGACCTATTATGCAGAGCGCATCGGAATCAAACCCGATAATATTGTCTCCGTCTCCATCATGCCATGTACTGCAAAAAAGTTTGAAGCCGACAGGCCGGAAATGAGATCCAGTGGGTTTAAAGATGTTGATTATGTGCTGACAACCCGTGAATTGGCCATTATGATCAATCAGGCCGGGATTGATATTAAATCGTTACCCAATGATCATTACGACAGTCTGATGGGAATGGCAACCGGGGCCGGTGTGATCTTCGGGGCCACAGGCGGTGTGATGGAAGCCACTTTACGCACCGCTTATGAGCGGATCACCGGGAGGGATGTTCCTTTTGAAAACCTTGTTGTTGGTCCGGTGCGGGGTATAGAGGGTGTACGGAAAATGGAATTGAAAATTAAGGGAGCCTTGCCTGAATGGGATTTTTTAGAGGGAAAAGAACTCCGGTTGGTGGTGGCGCATGGTTTGGCAAATGCAAAGAAAGTGATGCAGCAGGTGCGGGAAGACAAAGACATGTACCATTTTATTGAGATCATGGCCTGTCCGGGAGGTTGTCTTGGCGGCGGAGGGCAGCCCATTCCAACGAATCCTGAAATCCGGCAAAAGCGCATCCAGGCGCTTTATGCGGAGGAGCTCAGCCTGGAACTCAGAAAATCTCATGAAAATCCGGAGGTTATTGAATTGTATGAATCTTTCCTTGATTATCCGATGAGTGAGAAAGCCCACACATTGCTCCATACACATTATATTTCCAGGATTATTTATTAAATCCCAGCCGGTGGCAGGTTGTTTTTACCGGCGTTACCCTGCTTTAATATTTTCAACAGGAGGTGGGTTATTGTTGAAGGTAAATGGAAAGTGTATCTTCAACATTTTCCTGTACCTGATGTAAGATACCCGGGTATTTCAACGTGATTTCCGGTGAAAAATCTTTGCTGAAAACCAGGTCTTCCACAATTTCAACTGCGATAATGGTTATCGATGAGGGAATTTTCATTCCGGTCCTTTTTCCTAACTCAAGTGCAGTAAGAAAGTCAATGTCATGAATGTTGGAGAGATTCAGCGTCTCTTCAAAATCCTTTGGAACAAAGCGGAGTACTGTTCCTGGTTCATAATTGCCGGATTTGAGGGCATCGATAAAAACAACGACATCAAAATCCCTGATTAGTTCAAGGAGTTCCATTCCGCCCAGGGTAGCCTGTAATAGGGTAATCCCGGGTGGTAATCGTTTTTTGTTTAGGTCATTAACCAATCTGGGTCCGATTCCGTCGTCGGTCAGAATATCATTCCCGATCCCAATGATCAGGATTGATGGGTTAGAAAGGGATGGAGGCATGGCAGGTTTTATCACCCCTAATCTCTTTTCAGCGTCTGAACCAGGGCCCCGTTGTGGTCCCTGAAGTTGACAATCAAACGCATTTTTCCCGGTAGCGAATGGGTTGCGCAGGAAAAGCAGGGATCGTATGCCCTGAATGCCATTTCTATCATATTCAGAGTACCTTCGGTGGTTGGTATTCCTTTTTTTATCAGGCTCTGGGCAGCTTTTTTCAGCGACATACAGATGGCTGCATTGTTGTTGGTTGTTCCGACGATCAGATTGATTTTTTCAACCATTCCTTTTTCATCGGTCCAATAATGGTGGGTAAGGGTGCCTCGTTGTGCTTCAACGATACCAACTCCTTCGCCGACAATTTTCCCGAGTGGGGCCCTGAGTTCTTTTCCGGTAATGTCGGGGTCGGTTGCAAGTTCGAAGCTGCGTTCGGATGCATAGATCAATTCGACAAGGCGGGCCCAGTGCATGGCGAGGGTTGCATGAACGGGTTTACCTCCCAGGGTTGCAAACAATGCTTCATATTCTTTTTGTGCAACCGGGGTTGCCATCCCATCGGAAGCATTGAGCCTTGACATGGGGGTAGCCTGATAAACACCTGATTCCTGGCCTTCTACGAATCCTTTCCAACCGATTTTTTTCAGGTATGGGAATTTGAGGTAGCTCCAGGGTTCAACGCGTTCTTCAACAAATTCGGTATATTCAACCGGCTTGTATTTGCAAAGCTCTTTGCCTTCAGTATCGACAACCCTGACTTTACCGTCATAGAAATTGACTTTATTATTATCATCGACCAGTCCCATGGAGTGAATTTTCAGTGAGTATGGCCCATTCAGGATGATATCGACATAATCTTTATTTCCCAGGACGACATCTTTAAAAAGTTGTATGGAAAATTTTGAAAATTCGATAAAACCTTCTGCTTTTTTAACAATGTCATCGCGTTGTTCCGGGGTAATGCCTTTTTTAACGCCGCCCGGCGTGTTCATGATAACGTGGGTTTGGTGCCCTCCGATGAGGGCCTGTATTTCCTGGGCGATACGACGTTGCTTGATGACCTCTCCGCCAATTTCCAGTCCTACTTTTGCAATGACCCCTAAGATGTTCCGTTCTGCCGGATTTGCGGTTGGTCCTACCACGAAGTCGGGAGCTGCGAGTGCGTAAAAATGGGCAATGTGGCTATGTATGAAATGAGCCATAAAAAACAGTTCGCGGATTTTTTTTGCGGTTGGGGGTGGTTCTACGCCAAAAACGGCATCTACTGCTTTTCCTGAGGCCATATGGTGGCACCCGGGGCAAACGCCGCATATTTTTGTAACGATTGAGGGCAATTCCTCAACGGGCCTGCCTTCACAGAATTTTTCAAAGCCTCGCAATTCCGGTACCTGGAAATAGACATTATCGACACTTCCGTCGGGGTGTAAAAAAATCTCGATCTTTCCTTGTCCTTCGAGTCGGGTGATCGGGTCGATGGTTATTTTACTCATAAGATTTTCCTTCCTAAAATTGAGCTTGGGAGACTAAACCGGTAAAAGAGTCCGGCAGGATCAACAATGGTTTCGATGATTTCATCAATTTCTTCCGGGGTGTTGGCGTCGATCATGGTAGCGATGGCCGACATCATTTTTGCGCCGGGATCGGGAGCATTTGACGGAGGGCCATAGCATCCGCGGCAGGGGGAGTTTCCGGCGACACACCTTACGCCGCAGCCCCCTCTGGTTGCAGGTCCCATACATATCACGCCCTGTTCGAGGAAACAGGTTTCTTTATCATCCTGGATTTCCCAGGGGCGATAGA
>DYSO01000039.1 GCA_020718225.1 Draconibacterium orientale
TTCTCAACACAGATCGATAGTTTTACCTATAAAATTGACGAAGCAGGATTCAGCCTTGTACAATCATTTGCCGCTTCTACCAAGTAATATTTTTGGCGTTCCAGCAAATTAAGTACATTTTATTGTGTATTTATCATCTAAAAACAGAACTCCATGCCAAAGATAAAACCACCGGTAAGAACACCACACATAGACATGACCCCTATGGTGGATTTGTTTTCGGTGCTCCTGATCTTCTTACTGCTCACTGCGTCGTTCCGTCCGGCAGAAGTTACGCCGATTGAAACCCCCAGCAGCGTTTCTGAGAAACAGGCGCCGGATAATGACATCATGACCATCATGATTTCCAAAGATAGTCTGGTCTTCTTTAATATCGATAATGGGAAAGATACTTCAACCCATTTCAGGTCAAAACTGCTTGAGAAAATGGGAGAACAGTATAAAATCACTTTTACTCCTGGTGAACTGAAGAGATTCGGGACCATGGCAGCGTTCGGCATGCCGATTAAGGACATGAAGGCCTGGCTCAATGCCAAAGACACCAAGGAACGGGATGCTTTGCAGATTGGGGTGCCTACTGATTCTCTTGACAACCAGTTAGCCTGGTGGGTCAGATTAGCCCGCCTGACCAATCCCGGAGCAGAGGTCGCCCTCAAAGGTGACGCTGAAACACCCTACGTAGCTGTAAAGAAAGTCATGGACCTTTTGCAGGAGAACAAGGTTAATAAATTCAATCTCGTTACGAATTTGACAAAAGAGGAGGTGCTCCTTAAGGACCTTCCCCCTGAAACAAAATAACGAGCATTTCCACTGTTAAATAAAAACCAACATGGCTGAACTAATTGTTGAGGAAAAAGGGAAAAAAGGTGGTAAACGCAGACCAAAGAAGCATGGCACACACATCGACATGACCCCTATGGTTGACCTGATGTGTCTGCTAATCACGTTCTTTATGCTCACAACCGCTTTCAATAAACCCAAGGTCATGGTAATCACCATGCCTGAAAAGGATAATAAAGAAGATCCAAAAGACGCCCCGAAAATTTCTGCAGAAAGAACGCTTAATATCTTACTGACAGCTAAGGACGAGGTGTTTTACTATATGGGTATTGCAGATCCTAAAAAACCACCCCTTCCAACCATCGTAAAAACTGATTTCAGTAAAGATGGTATAAGAAAAATCCTGTTAATTAAAAACAGAGACCTCTTTACCAAAATCGCCGAGTACAGGGACAAACGGATCACGGGAAAAATTGTTGTAGCTGATACAACGTTCGACAATGAGATCAAGAGATTGAAAAAAGAGGATAAACATGGTCCAATCGTTTTGATCAAGGCTGACTCTAAGGCAAAATACAAGGACATTGTAAATATTATTGATGAAATGGCCATATGCAACGTTGCCAGTTATGCAATTGTGGATATGTCGCCGGTCGAATTGGAAATGTTGAAAACTGCTCCAAAATAATTATAAGATTATGTTTCTTACACTTCAAAAAATATAACATATGGCAATTGAAAAACAGCGAATCGAACCGCTGGACGAAATTGTATTCCAGAACAGGAATAAGGAATATGGATCATATGTACTGCGGAAAAAATACAGGAAATATGTGACCATATCCCTTCTCATTGGCCTGTTGATCTTATCTGTTGCCGTGGCCTATCCGTTGATCTCTGCTTACATGAATAAGAGCAAACTGATCAAGGAAAAGGAAAAGGAAGTCGGGGTTGAAATGAAGGATATCCATCAGGAAGAGGCTCCGCCCCCACCGCCCCCACCGCCTCCACCCGAAGCGCTGGTTGAAAAGGTAAAATTCACTGCCCCGGTTGTTGTGGAAGACACAACCATTGAGACAGGACTTGCCACCCAGGATGACCTTTCAGCAAAAGTAAATACTGAAGTACCAACGGAAGATATTGAAGTTGAGGTAAAAGATGAAGGGCCAAAAGTGATAGAAACACCGGTACAGGCGGAAATTTTTACCGTGGTTGAAGAACAGCCCGGCTATCCTGGCGGTGAAGAAGCACGGATTGCATTTCTCCAGACAAATATTAAATATCCGGAAGAAGCCAAAGAATTGGGTATCCAGGGAAAGGTATTCGTGACATTTGTTGTGGAGGTCGATGGCTCAATTACCGATGTGCGTGTCCTGCGTGGAATTGGTGGCGGGTGCGATGAAGAAGCCATACGGGTTATAAAATCAATGCCCAAATGGGTTCCAGGAAAACAACGGGGTGTACCTGTCCGTGTACAGTTTAACCTTCCGATCAAATTTACTTTGCAGTAAAAGGTTAAATCACTCCGTATCTTTTTAGTTTTTCGAGTAATAATTCGCGTGTTATAGGTTTTGCGATGTAATCGTCACAACCGGCTTCCAGTGCCTGTTTCTTGTCGCCGCTCATGGCAAAGGCTGTCACAGCAATGACTGGAAGTTCTTTTCTGAACAACTTGATTTCCCGGGTAGCTTCAAATCCGTCAATAACCGGCATTTTCAAATCCATCAATACCAGAGAAATTTCCGGATGGTCACGGCATTGTTCAATGGCAGTTTTACCGTTGAAAGCAGGTATCACAGTAATTTTAGTTTTTCTCAGAACGGCTTTCAGGTACATCAGGTTGGCCTCATCGTCTTCGGCAATGAGTATCACTGGTGTTTGAACGGGGATCACGTTAGGCTCAACAACCATGGTGTCGGGAATCCGGGCCGCGTTCTGTTCAAATGGAAGGGTAAAACTGAAAAACGCCCCCTTCCCCTTTTCTGATACAACAGTGATATCACCTCCAAGTAAACGGATTAACCCCCTTGCAATCGATAAGCCCAACCCGCTGCCATCATAGCCACGGGTAAGCGATATTTCTTCTTGGACAAAAGTATCAAATATGCGTTCCTGAGCCTCTGTACTGATACCCGTCCCGGTATCCCTGACGAAAAATTCCAAAATTTCAGGCTTCACTATACAGCCAAATGAGACACTCCCTTCACTTGTAAACTTCATTGCATTGTCAAGCAAATGGGAAATGACTTTACGCAACAACTCTGAATCTGAATCGAAAATCACACCCTCACATCCTTTAAGCAGTTCCAGTTGCAGGGTTAGGTTTGTGGAGGCACATTGAGGCTTATATTCTTGATAAATTGTATTCAGGAAAAGGGGAAGGTCTATGGGGTTATGGTTAATTTCAATATTTCCCGAAGTAATCATGGAGATATCCATGTAATTGGTGATGGTCTTGAGCAAACGGGTGCTGCTGACTTTAAGCAGGGTATGAAAATTTTCTTTTTCCTCGGGATCAAGATCGGGTTGAATGATCAGATTGCTAAAACCGAGTATTCCATTTAACGGGGTGCGGACTTCATGTGAAATATTATAGATAAAGGCCGATTTTAAGCCGGTTTACTGTTTCTGCTTTTTCAAGGGCATTGCGAAGGATCACTTCCGTGTTTTTGTGGTCGGTGATGTCGCGGAGAATACCCACGGCATGCCAGGTGTTTTGGAAGGAGACAGCCGAAAGGGATAAAGCGACAATAATTTCCCGGCCATCTTTTCGCCGGGCTTCCAGCTCCAGGGTTTTTCCAATAGCATTGCCTTTACCGGTGTGTTGAAATTCTGAAAAGGCGGTCCGATAGGCCTTCAGATATCGTTCCGGAACCAGCAGGTTGTGCAGGTCTTTTCCTATTGCTTCCTCAGCGCGATATCCCAGTATGGTCTCCGCTGCGGGATTCCAGAAAGAGACCATCCCCATGGAATCCATCATCAGAATAGCATCCTGCGCGGAATCGGTAATTGTGCGTAAGCGGGTTTCATTATCTTTTATGGTATCTTCGGCCCGTCTGAGTTCGGTATCATCAAAAAAGATTCCCAGCGTACCGATAAAAATATGATCATTGTCGAATACGGGTGTTGCAGTAACACGAATAAACCGTTTTTCCCCGTCGGGGCGTTGAAGTTCAAATTCATACCGGCTTTTTTTCCCAAGGCGCCGCAGATTCGTCTGCTCAAGTAACCTGGAAAACGCTTCAGGTGTGACAAATTCATTCAGGCTATGTCCGGTAAGACCACCCGCAGGAACACCAAAAATTTCTTCAGCGCCAGGGTTAACGAAGGTAAAACATTCATTCGCGTCAACAATTCCCAATCCTTCACCCATGTTTTCAATCAGAAACTGATAACGTTCTTTAATCTGCTGGAGCTCATTGTCTTTATTCTTAATTAGGGTAATTTCAGTGATGAGCTCCTCCTTTGTTTTGTTATTGTAATTCATGAGTAATGAATTTATTGTCGGATTAACAAATAATTTTCTCTTTTATTAGTGGCAGTGAAAAAGAGAAAGAGCTCCCCTTCCCTTCTTCGCTTTCAACTCCGATTTTCCCTCCCATCTTTTCGATATATTCATGACAAAGCAACAAACCGATACCACTGCTTGGTTCCCCTTCTGTCCCTTTACGGTTAATTTGCTCATTCAGGCGAAACAATTTACGTATTAACGTTTTGTTCATCCCGATACCCGTATCGCGAATGAAAATGGTGACAAAATCAGGGTTGTTTTTTTCAGCAGAAATGGTAATTCTGCCCTGTTTTGGCGTGAACTTTACAGCATTGGAATAGAGGTTGCGGATTACTGTTGCAACCATGTGCGGGTCGGTATAAACAATCAGGTTTTCCGGGATTTCCCAACGGGTTTCTATCTCTTTATGTTGGGCCGATCCCATGATAAGCTCCAGATTTTCATGGATTGCAGTGGCAAGGGGAATGGCTTCTGGATTAAAACGGGTAATTCCCCGTTGCATCATGGACCATTCCAACAGGTTTTCGAGAAGACTGTAAACATTGGTTGCCGATTTCCTCATACTGATGACAATTGTTTTTATCTCCTCAAGGGTCATGTTGTCGAGTTCTTCAACCAGTAATTGTGTAAAACCCAGAAAAGAGGTAAACGGACTGCGCAGGTCGTGGGCAATGATAGAAAAAAACTTGTCTTTTGTCGTATTTGATTCAATCAATTCATCTTTTTGACGGTTGATTTCGATGTTTTTTTCCTGAAGTATGGCATTGGCCTGTTTGACTTTTTTACGACTTCTGAAAAAGGTGAAAGCAAAAAGGATAGAGATGACCAACAGTAAAAAAGTAGTATAAAAAATGAACTTTTGTCTGAAATTCCGTTCTTCGATTAATTCATTGTTGTGTGAAAGCAATTCTATTTCGGCTAAGTGTTTGTGATTTTCGTACTTACTTTCAATATTTCTGATCAGATTCTCTTTTTCAATGGAAAAAAGCGAATCATTCATCTGCATAAACAATTTATGATAGGCCAGGGCATTTTTGTAATCCTTTTGTTGTTCATAGAATTTAAAGAGGCTTTCGTAAATGATTTTTTTGGTATTTCCGAAATCTGTTTTTGTAATGATTTCCAACGCAATATGAAGATATTTCCAGGCATTTTTGTAATCGCCTTTTTGAAGATAGATAAAACCAACATTATTGGCGCTGATGGCTGTTTCCTTCAGGTTTTTTTTATTTGAGAAATAGTTGTACACCCGTATATAATGGTCGAACGCCCGGTCGAATTCTTTTTGTTTTTCAAAAACAAGGCCGATGTTATTGATGGTTGAGATGATGGAGGTTGAATCGTCGGCTTTTTCTTTGATGGCAAGGGATTTTTTCAAATATTCAAGAGCCTGGTCAAGCTTGTTCTGATCAATGTAAATCAATGCAATATTGTTTAGAATTTTCCCCTGGGCCTTTTTAAATCCTGCCTGTTCAAAGCCATCCGATGCTTTTTGATAATACTCAATAGCACGGGAGTAATCTTTAAAGATGTTGCATGTGATACCAATGTTATTTTGTGCCGAAGCGGCTATTAAAATTTCATGGGATTCATCTGCCAGTTTCAAAGCTTCAAAGAAGCAACCGATTGCCTGATCATAATCATCGAGGCGTAAAAAAACATTTCCAAGTTTGTTGTTTAAATCGGCCAGGGCTGGTTTGTTGTTTAATTTGGAACAAAATTCGATGGATTGTTTGTAATTGGTAATGGCATAACTGAAAAGGCCTGAATCGGCATAAATTTTTCCTTTTAATTTTTTTACTTCGGTTAACAGGCTGTCGTTGTTGGTTTGTTGGGCCATGGAATCGGCCAGTTGTGCATAAAAGAGCGCTTTCCCTGGCGCATTTTTCGAATAAGTGCGGCTGATACTAAGGTAAATTCCTGTTTTTCCAATAGCTCCGGAAGATTGAAACCGTGAAAGCAAGCTATCCGGGAATTGATTTTGGCCCTGACAATACATGGAAACAGTCAGAAGCATAAAAAATATCCATGTGTTTTTAATCATTGTTTTGTTTGTTTTTCGAAAGTCACGATCCGGTTTCGAGATAACTGGCAAGCAATGTCAGAAGTTTGTCTTTGTTGATGGGTTTCGAAATGTATCCGTCACATCCCGATTCAGCGCTTTTTTTCCGGTCTGTTTCAAGGGCGTAGGCCGTTTGGGCTATCACCGGCAATTCAGGTCTGATGGTTTTAATTTCCTGTGCCAGTTCCCAACCGTTGGCATCGGGAAGCCGCATGTCAAGCAATACGATGTCATAATTATTAAGTTGATGGAACAAGCTTCGGAGTTCTTTTCCACAGACAGCCCGCGTTAATGATGCCCCGGTCCGGGAAAGGATAATGGTAAGGTATTCCATATTGGCCGGGTCATCTTCAACGACAAGCAATTGTTTGCCGGTCCATCGTTTTTCACGGGTGGGCAAAGGATGGCTGGTCACAGAAGAGGAAGTTTGCTGGTTGGGGTCTGGCCGATCGAAAGGGATGGTAAAATTAAAAGTACTTCCTTTTCCCGGTGATGATTCAACGCGGATATGGCCGCCCAAAATGGAGAGAGAACCTTTGCAGATGGACAGTCCCAGGCCGGTACCACCATATTGGCGTGTATGGCCCGAATCGATCTGACGAAAGTGTTCAAAGATGATCTCCTGGTTTTCGGGGGCAATCCCGATGCCTGTGTCGGCCACATAGCAGGTTAACTGATTGTCTTCCGGAGGGAAAAAGCCAAACCTGACCGATCCGGACGAAGTAAATTTAATAGCGTTATCAATGAGGTTGGTAAAAACCTGTTTGATGATATAGAGATCGCTGATTATTGCAGTTTTTCCCAGTTTATCCGGTTTTTCACAGATCAATGACAGATGTGATTTCCCCGACCGTTTCATTTTTTGCAATGATTCAGTTTCAATTTCGTTCAGCAGGTTGTTTAAATTGACTTCTCCTTTCACGATGTTAATATTTCCCGATTCAATTCTGGATATATCGAGGATATCGTTTACAATATGCAGAAGGTCGTCAGACCGGGAATTGATGATTTCCGAGAATTTTTCACGTTCTTCCATTGTTGTTTCAGGGTCGGCCAGCATGCTTGCAAAACCAACAATGGCATTCATGGGTGTTCTGATTTCGTGGCTCATATTGGCCAGGAAAGCCGATTTTAGGCGGTCGCTCTCCTGGGCTTTTTCTTTGGCAGCGATCATCTCCTGTTCGGTCCTTTTTTGCTGAATGGACAAACCGATCTGGTCTGAGACAAACTCCATGATTTCCATGTCTTTCGAAGAATAGGTATTGGGATCATCATAATTTTGAACTACCAATGCGCCAATAACCCGGTTGTCAATGTGCATTGGGACACCAAGCCAGCAAGCGGAGGGAACGCCATACCTTATGATGGTGCCTGTTTTAATCATTTCTTCCACCTCTTCGTGTTTAACCAGCAGGGATCTGTTTTGTTGAATGACAAAGCCTGTCATGGATTTTGCAATGGGCCAGGATGAAAGGGGATCTTTTTGGTCTTGTTTATAAGGGGCTGTAAGAAATTCGGATGATTCATCGTACATCGCCACGAAAAAATTACTCGTATCAATAAGTCTTCCAAGCTCTTTCCGGATAATTTCGATCAACTCTTCCATATCCCTGGTTGTGACTACGGCATTGGATATATTGTAGAGGACCTGTTGAATTTTTTCATTTTTTTTTCGTTCCGTAATGTCCGACATGATATGGACTGCCCCTTCCACCTCGCCTTTTTCATTGAAGATGGGATCCACCAGGATATCGCAAAATAAACCATTGATTGTCATTTCCATGGTTTCACGTTTCTTGCTTTTTAACATCCGGATAAACGGGCAATCATCAACCGGTTTTTTCGTATGATGAACAAAAGGAAAACAAGAATTATCTTTAAAGTCAGCCTGAGTTTTATGGACGAAATCGCGGAATGCCTGATTGCTTTGAATAATTTGCTGGTTGACATCAATCAGGGCAATTCCGTCGCGAATGGCATCGAAAGTTTTATTCCAGTTTTCTGAAGCTTTTTTTAAACGCTCTTCAGCTTCAAGGATCCCGGCCTTAATTTTTTTTTGCTCCAGGGCAATAATAACAGCCTGACCCAGCCGCCTGAGGTGCTCTTTGATCACATAATCGGCAGCACCGGCTTTCATACAATCAACGGCAGTTTCTTCATTCATGGACCCGGTGGCGATGATAACCGGAGTAAGGGGAGATTTTTCCAATGTTATTGTCAATGCCCTGAGGCCATCAAAACTTGGCATTTTATAATCGGATATAATCAGGTCCGGTTTGAATTCTTCAAGTGCGGCGATAAAATCTTTTTCCGTTTCGACGATCATCGTCCTGAAGTGTTTTAATACCTGTTTTAATTCATGCTCGGCAAGCATCGCATCCGAAGGGATGTCTTCAGCAATCAGTATGCGGTATTCCTGTTCCATATTTGTATTTGAATATTGAATGTGAAAGTGTTAAAAGTGAAAAGCATAAGAAATCATATGGGTTAAAAGCATAGAATGTACATTTTAAAAGTGTCCTAAAACATCCCGGATGGTTTTATAAAACAGTATTTCATCAATAGGTTTTGGGATATAACCATCAAATCCATAGGTCAATAATGTTTCCCGGTCGTTTGCCATAGCGTTGGCCGTGAGTGCAATCACCGGAATGTGTTGTAACCCGGTGATTTTTCGGATATTTTTCAATGCAGTTACACCATCCATGAGGGGCAGGGCTATGTCCATTAAAATGAGGTTTGGTTTGTGTATCAATGCTTTTTCCAGCCCTTCACGGCCATTGGTTGCCTCTATTACGGTATAATTATCGGAAAGTAATGCTATAACGGTTAACCTGTTATCGGGATTATCCTCGATGACCATGATCACCGGTTTTTCATCCATAGGCTGAACTGCATGTTTTCGTTCTGGTATTTTTCGGCTATCGGAAAGTAAGATGGATTCCAGTGCATGTAACAGTTCTTCCCGGTTGACATCTCCTTTACGGATCAACTGATGGACATTGTTTTGTTTTAAAAACCGGAGTTCTTCTTTGGTAATATGCTTTGCCGTTAGTATCAATACCGGTATCTGTTCTGTTCGTTCCGTTTCACGTATGGATTTAAGCACCTGAAAGCCATCAGTTTCCGGCATCATAAGGTCAAGCATCATGGCATCCGGAATGGTGTAGTCAATAATTTGAAGCGCTTCACTTCCATTTCGTGCCACCAGGATGTGATACCCATTTTCTTCGAGCATCTCTTTGATCTGAATAATGGCAGGTTCACTATCTTCGACCAGCAAGATGGTTTTTTCCGAAAAGTTTATACCGGACCTGGATAATGATTTTTTGGTTGTGGGTGGAAGTCCCGTTGTATTCCTTGCTTCGTCCGGCAGTATGTTGGAGAAAGAAGACAAAGGCAGGGAGAGTGTGAATGAAGATCCTCTCCCCGGGTGGCTTTTAACCGTAATGGCGCCTCCGAGCATGGTTGTATATTTTTTTGCAATGGCCAATCCCAGCCCGGTCCCTCCAAAGCGGCGCGCAGTGGAGCCATCAGCCTGACGAAACTCATCGAAAATATGTTGCAGGTTCTCTTCTGAAATGCCAATCCCGGTATCGGTTACTGCTATTGCAATTTCATTTTTATCCTGTCCGGCCGATATTGTCACGCCTCCTTTTTCGGTGAATTTCACTGCATTGCTGATCAGGTTTTGTAAAATATGACGGCATTTATTGATATCGCTGGCAAGGATAACATCCTGCCCCATCTCGTTCCATGTCAATTCAATGTTTTTTTGATTGGTTTGTGGCCTGATCAACGTTACCATATCGGAGAGGAGGTTGTTGACGCTGAACCTGGTGATTTCAATATCTTCATGGCCAGCTTCGATACGGGAGATATCAAGAATGTCATTAATCAGGGAAAGAAGTTGTTTCCCGTTTCTTTCAATAACGTCAAGGTAGGCGTATTCCTCATCCGGGATTTTTTTTGACAGGCGGCGGCTAAGTACCCCCGAAAGAGCGATCACCGAGTTCAGGGGGGTTCTGAGTTCGTGGCTCATGTTCGAAAGGAAAACGGTTTTCATCCGGCTTGCTTCGTCCAACTGTTTCTTTTGCATTTCGAGCTCGGTATTTTGTTCCATCAACGCTGTCGATTGTGTCGATAATTCTGTTTTCTGGGATTCCAGCTCGGTGTTTTGTAGTTCCAGTTTTTCCGAAAACAGTTTAATCTTGCGGAGGGTCAGAATGCCTTCTATCCTGGCGTTTAAAGTCCCAAGAATGTTGTTGACCAGTTGAACGGACGGTCTCCCAAAGGCGTTAATGGTTGCCAGGGAAATGATGGCAGTTACTTTATTGTTTGCCAAAATGGGAATGACGATTATTTCGCGGGGAAAATATTTTCCGTTTACGGTATGAAAAATAAAACGGGTATCTTCTGTGATATTTATAATATGTTGAACCTTGCGGGATAAAAGCGCCATCCCGAATTCTCCTTCGAAATTGCCTGCATCGAACGATTTTCGGGCATTTTCGGCTATCCCGACAGACTCAAAATGTTCAAAGGTTTTTGTATCATCGGTCAGCAGATATACGGCCGCCATTTGAGCGTTGATATGGGTTGAAAGGGTAATGAGGGTTGATTGAAAAAAATTTCCCGCATCATCCTCGCTCAGCATCACCCGGGTTATGTCGGAAATGCTTTCGTTTAAAATAATGCTATCCCGAATGCTTTCGGCAAGGGTATTGAAAGAATCGGATAAAACCCCCAATTCATTTTTTGATTTATTCGAACTGCGGACATGGATATCGCCGGCATGAAAACGTCGGGTAACCGCGGTTAACTCTTTAACAGGGTTTCGGATATTTCTGATCAAAACAACAACGATCATCACCGATGCCAATAAAATGGCCCCGACCAACAACAGTAACCGATTGATCATGGCATCTTTCAATGATTTGGATATCTGATAAAAAGATTTGCTTTTATTGCTGGAAAAATCGTCGATGGTCAGAAGGGCTTTGAGCATCTTCATCACCTGGATTCCTTCAATTCCCATGTTTCTGGTGCGAATTGCGGCTTCCTTAATGTCACCGGCCCGCATTCTCCGGATGGTTTCGTCGCGTATCGAATTCCAGATGATAAATTCTTTTTTCAATGAATCTATATCGGCTTTCGGCCCAAGGTATTGGCTGAAGAGGGTGTCGATTTGTTCAAAGATGATCGCCCTGGTCGTTTCTATACGGTTTAAATAACGGGAAATATCTGTTTCGTCGGCATAAAGAAAAAGGTTTTTCTCATCCCGCTGGATTAAAACGACGGCGGTTTTAATTTCACTGATTGCCTGTCGCACGGAATAGGGGTGCAGGTATAAGGCTTCCCCTTGACGAAAGATGCGATCGTTCTGAAAATAAGAAGTAGCCCCTAATATTATAATAAACAACAGGATGATGGAAAAACTGATCTTTAACTGTGTGCCGATGTTGATGTTTTTCAGGTTCATAATCGTTCATTATAATGTTTGAGTGTCTTTTTTGTTCCGGGCTCCGGCAAACAACAGGGAGTCCACTCTGTTAAACCCTGTTTTTCCTGAATATTGTCGATTCCGGGAACACCTCATGGTATTGATTTCTGAATAGAAAATTCCTTTCGGTTTCGCCGGTAATAAGATAACCGCCATTTGTCAGCGCATTGCCTGTTTTTTCGAGGATCGTTTTCCGGCGCCTGGTTTTATAATAAAACAGGAGGTTGGCACAAATGACAATGTCAAAATCGCCAAAAATGCTTCCTGACGGGGAACTTAATTGTTCATTAAACAAATCGAATACCGAAAACTCAATATTTTGTTTCAGTACAGGATTGATGTGGAATACTTTATTATCATAAAGGCCGGCGTGTGGGGATTCGGTAAACCATTTTCTGATCCGTTTCAGTGACATGTTGTTTAACGTTTCAGATGAATATGTGCTGGTATTTGCTTTAACTATTTGTTCTTTGGAAATATCGGAAGCAAAAATGCGGTAGTTCCATTTTCCATTATTGCTGTGTTTCTGTTCTTCCAAAATCATGGCCAGGGAATAAGCTTCCTCCCCGGCAGCACAGGCTGCTGACCATATCCTTATCTCTTGTCTGTGTGTATTTTTCAGCTTCAGTAATATTTCAGGAATGATGAAGCGTTCGAGAATTAAAAAAGTCAACGGGTTCCGAAAAAATTCGCTGTAACCGATGTGCAGTGAATCAAGAAAGCGTTTTCCTTCCCAATCGTTTTGTTCCATGTGTTTGCAGTAGGAAGAGGGGGAGTCGCAGAGGGTATCGGCGCTCCTTTTCAAAATCGACCTGGATAGGAAAGCATCATCGAATTTTGAAATATCAATATCGTATAACTGCCTGAAGTGTTTAACAATAGGGTCGGTAATTTCTTTCATTTCCCAATCATTTCCAGTGTTCTTCGATTTTCAGGTTAAAGATACGACAATTTTTCCCTCTGAAAAAAGAGATCCCGGCACAAACATTTTTTTAAACCCCGGTAATTTAGAATACTTCCAAAAGAAACTTTTTCTACTTTTATGCTGTGAAAAAATTCACAAATTTTTAATCCATTCACAGTAAATTATGTATTCTCAAGTTATATTCCAATAGAATGATCACACTTGGATTAGAGGAAAAAAACGAGATACTTTCCGAAGTTAACAGACGGAGTGGCGCAAATGTGCTTGAATGTTACCAGTGCGGAAAATGTGTTTCCACATGTCCGGTTTCAAATTACATGGACTATCCCCCGAGGGAAACGATGCAAATGATAAAACTTGGGTTGAAAAACGAGCTTCTCATGGCCAACTCATCCTGGTTTTGTCTCACCTGTTCCGCCTGCTCAGGCCGCTGTCCACGTGAAATAGATATCCCGGCAGTCATGGAAGCCATCCGTCATATAGCCATCGAGGAAAATTATATCAACGATTCGAAAAAGGTCAAAGAGATCAGAAAATTCCATGAAATATTTCTGGACATGGTCAAACGCTATGGCCGTAACTATGAGTTGCGTATGATGGCCGAATTTAACATCCGTACCAGGAACCTGTTCAAAGACATGCATTTGGCCCCCAAAGCGTTGCTTAAGGGAAAGATCCCTCTGGGGGTTAAGCCAATGAAGAGCGCCAAAGCCATTCAAAGAATGTACAAGTTGGCGGAAAAACTGGACAAGAAGCATTTATAATCCGAACCCGACATGAAGAAATTGACCTATTATCCGGGTTGTTCCTCACATGGCACCAGCGAGGAATTTGACAAGACTGTGAAGATGGTCATGACAAGCCTGGATGTTCAGATGGAGGAGATTCCCGACTGGAATTGTTGCGGCGCCACCTCGGCACATACCCTGAGCGAAAGCCTGGCTTACGCGCTGCCACTGCGCAATCTGGTACTTGCAGAAAAGCTTGACAACAAGACCATCGCGATTCCCTGCGCTTCGTGCTACCAAAGGCTGAAAGTGACTAAATACCACATGGACAACAATCCGGAACTCGCCCTCAGAATAAATACAACGATCGTAGGGGAGGGGACCTATACCGGAAAAGTGGAAGTAAAATCAATGCTCCAGTATTGCTACGAAGAAATCGGATTGGAAGCCATCATGGCCAGGGTTACCAAACCGCTCTCGGGTATGAAGCTGGCCTGTTATTATGGTTGTTTGTTAACCCGTCCCAAAGCGATCACTCAATTTGATTCTCCCGAATATCCCATCTCCATGGACCGGATTGTGGAGGCGCTGGGTGCACAAGCTACCGAATTTGATTACAAGACTGAATGTTGCGGCGCCTCCTTTTCTATTTCAAACACCGAAGTGGTGATCGGCCTCAGCGGTAAAATATTAGAAATGGCCAAAGAAAGTGGCGCCGATGCCATTGTGGTAGCATGTCCGCTGTGTCAATCAAATCTCGACATGCGGCAACCGGATATAGAAAAGCATTTTGGTAAACAGTACCATCTTCCGGTTTTTTATTTTACACAACTGATGGCCCTTGCCTTTGGCGCCGATCCAAAGGAACTGATGTTCAATAAACACATCGTTCCGGTGGAAGAGGCCCTTGCTAAAATTGGCAAAGTTGAACCCGGACCCGAAAAGATAAAAAAACCAAAAAAAGCCCTTGAAGCAGAAAGTGAGGTTGAATAATGGCCAGAGTAGGAGTTTTCGTTTGTTTTTGTGGCGCAAACATAGCCGATTATGTGGATGTTCCCATGGTTGTTGAAGAGACCAAAAAGATCCGTGAGGTAAAGTTTGCCATTGAGTACAAGTACATGTGTTCCGATCCCGGGCAGCAACTGATCCGGGAAGCCATTGTGCAGCACCGGTTGACTTCCATCGTGGTGGCCGCATGTTCCCCGCGTATGCATGAGAAGACATTCCGCAAGGCGCTCTCCGATGCCGGGATGAACCCGTATCTTCTTGAAGTGGCCAATATCCGGGAACACTCATCCTGGGTCCATCAGAAAGATAAAAAGGCAGCTACAGAAAAAGCAGCCGACCTTGTCCGGATGGCCGTGGCCAAATCGATTGCCAACGAACAACTGTTCGAAATATCGGTCCCTGTAACCAAACGGGCGCTGGTAATTGGTGGTGGCATTGCCGGAATTCAGGCGGCGCTTGATATTGCCGATGCAAGGATCCCTGTTGTATTGGTTGAAAAAAGTCCCTCTATCGGAGGGAAAATGGCCCAACTCGATGAAACTTTTCCGACATTGGACTGTTCCCAATGCATCCTGACTCCAAAGATGGTCGATGTTGCTTCCCATCCTTATATTGAGCTTATTCCTTATTCCGAAGTTATTGAACTTGAAGGGTTTGTTGGCAATTACAAGGCCAGGATCAAAAAGAAAGCCTCTTATGTCAACTTTGCGACCTGTACCGGTTGTGGCGCCTGTTGGCAAAAGTGTCCGGTAAAAGTTCCCAACGAATACAACATGGGTATCGATAAGCGGAAAGCCATCTATACGCCATTTCCGCAGGCCGTACCCAACAAACCGGTCATCGATGCTGCATACTGTACCATGCTGTTAAAGGGTAAATGTGGTATCTGTGCCAAAGTTTGCCAGGTCGGCGCCATTGATTTTAAAATGCAGGAGGAAATCATCGAGCGGGAAATCGGCGCTGTGGTGGTTGCCACAGGATACGATCTGTGGGATCCGAAACCATATGAAGAATATGGGGTTGGCCGGTTCAAGGACATCATCACCTCCCTGGAGTTCGAACGCATGGTTTCAGCCAACGGGCCTACCAATGGTCTCCCGGTTCGCCCTTCGGACGGGAAAATACCAAAAAACGTGGTTTTCATCAAATGTATTGGTTCCCGCGACGAAGCCAAAGGGATTGAGTATTGTTCGAAGATATGCTGTATGTACACAACCAAGCATACCATCCTGCTGCATCATAAGGTACATGACTCACATGCATATGTCTTTTACATGGATATACGGGCTGCCGGGAAAGGGTATGAAGAGTTTGTCAAAAAAGCCCAGGTCGATACTGCTGCAACCTATCTCCGTGGACGGGTTTCGAAAATTTATAAAAAGGAGGACAAACTTATTGTTCGGGGAGAAGATAGCCAGATCGGCCAGGTTGTAGAGGTAGTTGCCGATCTTGTGGTATTGGCAACAGCGGTAATCCCTCCCAAAGACAATCCCGAACTTGCCCGTATGCTTGGAATCTCATACGATAAATATGGCTACCTGTCGGAAGCCCATCCGAAACTTCGTCCGGTAGAGACTGCAAAGGCGGGCATTTTTCTTGCCGGATGTACCCAGGCCCCAAAAGACATTCCCGACACAGTAGCCCAGGCATCGGCGTGTGCGGCTAAAGTATGTGGTTTGTTCGCCGGCGATACCATGAAAAAAGACCCGATGATATCCACTGTGAACACGGAATTTTGTTCCGGTTGCCAGAACTGTGTGCAGGTTTGTCCTTATGGCGCTATTGTTACCGAAGAGGTACCCATGGGGCATGGTTCGAAAGAGATGCGCACTGTGGCCAGGATCAATGAAGGCGTTTGTCAGGGATGTGGATCCTGTGTTGCCGTTTGTCGCAGTATGGCCATCAGTCTGGCAGGTTTTACCGATCACCAAATCATTAATGAGATAGTTTCAATCTGATGGAAACAATAGTCAAAGATCAACATGTTAGCATTGAAAAGCCTGAAATAGCGGCTCCGCCCGATTGGGAACCGGTCATCATCGGTATTCTCTGCAATTGGTGTTCCTATGCCGGATCGGATCTTACCGGCACCTCCCGTATCCAGTATCCCCCCAATATCCGGATTATCCGCGTTCCCTGTACCTCCCGTGTTGATCCCTGGTTTCTGATCAAAGCGCTTCAAACTACTGCCGACGGGGTTCTTGTTTCGGGATGCCATCCTGGCGATTGTCATTATATCACCGGGAATTATTATGCCCGGCGCCGGTTTTTAGTAACGAAAAAGTTGTTAAGTTTCATCGGGTTTCACGAAAACAGAATCCAGTTTTCATGGGTTTCGGCGGCCGAAGGGCCCAAGTTTGCCAAAGTTGTTGCAAAAGTTACGGATGATATTAAAAAACTGGGACCCCTTCACTTGTATAAAAAAGAAAACTTCGAGAAGTAATGGACTATACAAAACAAATCCGGGAGATTGCCACGAAACTCTTTACCGAAGAGAAGATCGATGTTTTCGTTGGCTACCGCACGACAGGGTTTGATGAGAACCAGGTACCGGTGATTATTACCGGGTTGGAAGAGATCCCCAAACTCATCTTCAATGACAAATCGGTATTTAACCTCACCAATTACCTGAAGCAGGAGCATACCCGGAACAAACGCGTCGGGCTTATTGTGAAAGGGTGCGATAGTCGCTCGCTCAACCTCCTTTTAACCGAAAACCAGGTAAAACGCGAAAAACTGTTTGTTATCGGAATCGCCTGCGAGGGTGTTTGTGACGATGAAGGGAATAAAATGCAGCATTGCACCGAATGTATGTTCCCCGATGCTGTTGTTTTTGACGAAATGGTTGGAACGACCCATGATGCCCGTCTGTACCAGGTGAATGCCGATGTCCGGGAACTGGCTTCAAAGAGCCTGGTGGAACGACGTGAATATTTTGAAACGGTTTTTGAAAGTTGTATCCGGTGCAATGCTTGTCGCCATTCCTGTCCGCTATGTTATTGTGCCAAATGTGTTATCGACCAGGAAACCTCAACGCTCTATCATGGGGCAAACACCACTTCCAGCGCCTTTCATGCCCTGATGACCTGGTCGCTGCACTTAGCCGGCCGCTGTGTCGATTGCCGGAACTGTGAAAGTGCTTGCCCGATGAATCTGCCCTTGCATTTGTTGCATAAGCAGAACGAAAGCGTGATCTATGAGAATTTTCAGGAACATATGGCCGGGGTGGTCGAAGGCGACCGTGGCGCTTTTTATAAATACAGCATGAAGGACCCCGATGATTTTATTATGTAATCCGAACCTGCACTATGAGCTTTGAAACTTTTGTTACAGATAAAACCGGCTTGCAGAAATTCTACGAAGCCATTATAGAAAAAAACGAAACCTATGCACCGGTTGAAAAATTCGGTAATTTTGATTTTAAACGGATCACCCGCTTGTCGGAGTGCAATCCCGAATCGCCGATTGAAAAAACCAGGAGCATCAAACCCTTGTTCTTTCCACGGTCGGCCAAAGTGATGAAATATGTAGCTACCAGTGCAGGAACAGAAATAGCAGAGACAGATAAAGACCCGCTGGCAGGGAAACGGGTTATTATCGGGGCCAAACATTGCGATGCCCGCGCTTTACAGGTCCTCGACAAAGTTTATTCCTGGGACTATATCGATACCGACTTCCGGAACCGGCGCCAGAATACGGTGATCGTTTCAACCCGTTGTGATAAGGCCGCAATTCATTGTTTTTGTACTTCGCTCGATTATGATGTGGAAACCCTTGATGCGATGGATGTTTTGATCGTAAATGGGATCGACGGAAAAATCTACATCAGGGCAAAAACCGAAAAAGGAAATGCTTTCTTAAAAAATTTCCCCACCATTCACGATTCACAACTCCCGGAAAACGAAGCGGCCCCTGCCCTGAAAGCGCAGTACGAAGCATTTGCCGCCACCTTTCGCCTACAGATGAACTACAGGGAGGTCAACGAAAAACTCTCGAAAGTATTTGACTCCCCGGAATTTGAGAGCCTCTCTTCCAATTGTATCAGTTGTAACACGTGTGCTTTTGTTTGTCCAACCTGCCATTGTTTTAAGATTTCGGACGAGAAGGTGAAGGATACCGGTGTTCGCTATAAAAGCTATGATTCCTGTAATAACGGATATTTTACCCTGATGGCCGGCGGTCACAATCCCCGTCCGGCAAAGTACCGCCGCTGGAGACAACGAGCCCTGCACAAGTTTGTATATTACAAGGAACGTTTTGGTGAAAACCTTTGCGTGGGATGTGGGAAATGCACCTTTGCCTGCCCGGTGAATATCTCGATCTTTGAGGTGGTTAATCAGGTCTCTGATACAGCAATGTAGGGATGAAAACAATGCAAACAATGCATGCAATGCAAAATTTCGCTATTTCGCTATTTCGCTATTTCGCTATTTAAGTTATTTAGTCAATATTCTTATGGAACAGCTTCTCGTCCCGATGATTTGTAAGATCGACAAGATCATTCAGGAAACCCCCGACATTCGAACCTACCGGCTCAAATTTAAAGAAGAAGGACGGATGGAAAAATTCAGTTGGATGCCCGGTCAGTTTATCGAATTTTCTTTTCTTGGTTCCGGCGAGTGTACCTTCTGTATCGCCTCTTCTTCTACCAGGAAAGAATCGTTTGATTGTTCCATAAAACGGGCCGGTATTGTTACTGCCGATATTCATTCAGGACTTGACGAAGGCGACGAAGTGGGTATTCGCGGACCTTACGGCAACTGGTTCCCGCTTAATGATCTCAAGGGAAAGAACCTGCTTTTCGTTGGTGGCGGTATCGGGCTGGCTCCATTGCGTTCGCTTATCCAGTATTGCATCGACAACCGCAACGATTATAAGGATTTCACCATTCTTTACGGGGCCCGGTCTTCGGCCGATATGTGTTATAAAGATGAAATCAAGGAGTGGCAGGCAAATAAAGGGCTGAGGGTGGTACTTACCATCGATAAAGCTGAAGAAACCTGGAAGTCCAATGTCGGGGTCGTACCCAAAATTCTGGAAGAGGTTGTAAAACCTGTGATCGAAAATACCAAGGTGATCACCTGCGGACCACCGATCATGATCAAGTATACCATCCAGTCGCTGCTGAAGCTCGGTTTTGCCGACAAAGACATCATCACCACCCTGGAGATGAAGATGCAGTGCGGCATAGGGAAATGTGGTCGCTGCAATATTGGATCTACTTACGTGTGTAAGGATGGACCGGTGTTTACCAATGAGCAGTTGAAATTGTTACCTGACGAGTTCTAAAAGGTGAAAGATCAAATCGAAAACGTCACCCAGGATGTTTTCAAATAGAAAGAAAACCATCCTGTTGAAATATTTCCGTTGAAAAATAGCATTTTATCCTTTAGCTTATTGCTGTTTGCTATTGTTGCCCATGCCCAGTGGGTTCAGGTAAATGGGCCAAAAGATCCCTTTTCGGCGCCGGATATGATTGCCAAAGATTCCCTGTTGTTAATCTCAACCTCACGGGCCTCTTTCTTCTCTTTCGATTCGGGCCAAAACTGGAATCCCGTTATGCCTGAAGTTTTTTACAGTTCGGTGGTTTTTAACGATACCATTTATACCGGTGGGGAACGATACCCCGGTTATGGACAGGCCTGGATCAGGAAAATGATCTATTCAGCAGGGAACTGGCAGTTGGAGGAGGTTTGGGATAATACAGGACCGGTAAATGGCATGTATGCCGATGATAATTGCATTTTTGTTGCTTTTTCAAACGATGGCTATAATCCGGAAGTTGCAGGATTTACATACTCAACCGATGGCCAAACATGGAATAAATATAATGCCGGACTGCCGAAGGATTCAATTTTCATGCAGTTTGGTATTTTCTATGTATATAATCTTTTCACGGTCAGCGCCAACCATCAATATGTTTTCGTGGGGACTCGGGATGGGGTTTACCGTTCGCCACGACCTGATTTTATGTGGGAAGCAACCAATGCCGGACTCCCCGCGAATGCAAGGGTAAATGCAATGACATGTAAAGAAAACCTGCTTGTTATTGCCATCGGAACTAAGTTGTACAAATCAGAAAACAGTGGCAGTTCATGGGTTGAAAATTACATTTTTTCAGGAGGTAATGCCATTAACCGGATATCATGCATCAACGACACTTTGTTTGTTCTTACCCAAACCCAAGGAATGTACCTTTCAAGTGACTGGGGAATTTCCTGGTCGCCGGCCAACAGTGGGCTGGACAATGAGCAAACATTTTGCCTTGCAAATTTGGGTTCAACTTATTTCCTGGGCCATGGGACCGGAATTTCAAAAGGGTTGAATGCATGGGAAAACACCAACAACAACATGGTCTGTTCCAATGTCAGGGACATGGATCAAACCGGGTCAGTCATGGCAGCGGTTGAAACAGACCAGGTTTTCATTTCACCGGATGAAGGTTTAACATGGGATAAAAGAACTCCATTTGAATTGACGGGGCACATGAACTCCATCGTCACAGTGAATGGGTGCTTGTTTTTTTCTCTCAATCCGGGATACCCATATAGCGAATGCCTGAATTACCGTTCATGTGACAACGGCGACTCATGGTTCCTTGTGGCTCCGCTCACCAATTATGGTGATTCATATGTTTTGCGTAGTAATGGTAATAAAATAGCAGCTTATGTCGATGCCAAAATGTTTCTGTCCTCCGACAATGGGGATTCATGGACAGCGATAAGTCCGCCGCCGGGGCTGGGAGGCGATCTGAGTGATGTACTATTTTCGGGGAATAATCTGTATGCAACGGTGAACTATACTTCAAAAGTTTTACGCAGCGCTGATTTTGGCCAAACCTGGAACTTTTGTAATGATGGGCTGAATGGGCATCATATCTACGGATTTGGTGAAGCCCCGGGAACGGTTTTTGCGATTAGCCCCACCAGTCTTTTTAAAAGTCTTGATCATGGCCAAACCTGGATCGAATGTGCCCCATTGGGAGAAGAGGTGCAGGATTTTACCAGTACCGGACAACTGATATTTGCCTGTACGGAAACGCGGGTTTATTTTTCCCGGGATATGGGAGTCAGTTGGACCGACATAAGCTACGGGTTGCCCCCATTGCCAAATCTCTGGGGCGGGACCCTGATGGTCAGGGATGATCATTTATATTTTGGCACTTTCACTTTTGGAATCTGGAAAATCCACATTCCTGATCTGCCATCTACGGTAAGTGAAAGGGTAACTGAACGGGCGTTTGAAATCTATCCCAATCCTTCAGGAAACGAACTGCATATCAAATCATCGGGGAACAAGCAGATTAATACCATTGAAATCCTTGATATATCCGGGAGGGTATTGCTTGAAAGGGCCGGACCGGAAAGCATTGTCAACATTGGCTCACTGAGTCCCGACCTCTATTTGTTACGCATCGGAACCACCGATAACAGGCGTTATTGTGAGAAATTTGTGAAATGGTAACGGTTTCTCCACTCAGATAGCGTTCCTGTTCAAAGGGTGAAAGCGTGCAATTGAGTTCACCACTGGTAATCGCACTCCTGCCAGAGCTGGCGTTCTTGTTCCTGCGTGATATTTACGGCTTCTTCGGGGCTGTATTTTTCAGAAGTTTTTTTCAACATACAATCGCATAAGCCAGCTGCATCTTTTTGGTCTACCCCACGGTCGGTCATGACCTTCATGCAGTTGGTGGTCCATGTCTCTTTTTGTGCCTGGCTCCAGGATTTGGTTTTTGATTGGCATCCGGATAACCCAGCCATTAGCATAAAAACCAGTGTTAGAATAGAAAAATTGAATGTTTTCATGGAAGATTTTTTGTCAAATGTACAGGACATTTTTTAATCCGTGAACAATTCATGCCGTTTATTTAAATCGCCTTTTCAGATGGTGTTCTTATGCTAATGGGAGTTTCAGGCCCATGGTAATGATTGCCGTTGAACGGGACAGATTTGAGGTACAACCAGGCTTTGATGGGCATTCGAGCATCAAGACTACAGAGATTTACATCCATATAACGACCAAGGGGTTCAATCTGATTGAGACCCTGATGGATAAGCTGGATATATAAAAAAGTAAAAGAAAAATTTGATATCATTCAGATATAAATTACGTTTGTTGTGTAACTTTTCTGTAATGGTACCCTGCTTATAAACGTATACCGGATTTCTTCCCCAATTGGAAGCCCTGTGTACCAGATGTTATTATCGCAGGATTTCGTATAATCATTACACCTCACCCCACAACGTGAACTTTACCCCATTTCCCGGAATTATTCACTGTTTTTCTGAGATAAACATACTAAAAAGAGGTCAAACCACCCCTGCCTAAGGCAGAAATAACACCAATGGAAGTATACACTCAAACGTTATAGCTGATGCAAAAAAAACAGTTGTGCGGAGAAAAATAGTTATATTTCCATTAAATATGCGGAGAATAATTTATATAACTGCTTATCCCTTTTAAGCAAGTTTGAAAGCCATAAAGGATTGCCTTTGGCA